>JAKAQK010000195.1 GCA_021822625.1 bacterium
TACAATGTTAAAATAAACTTAAAGCGCAGGTGCTGGTTATGTTAAAAGAGGGTGGTAAAGCATTTGATTTTAAATTGTCCGGCATTGATGACAGCGGAAATGAAAAGATATTTTCATTAAAAGATTTGTTGGATAAAGATTTAATATTATATTTTTATCCAAAAGACAACACGCCAGGGTGTACTACTGAGGCATGCGATTTCAGAGACAATTTTAATGCTCTGCTGTCAAAAGGCTATAATGTCGTCGGAATAAGTCCGGACAGCGTCGCTTCTCATATAAAATTTAAAGAAAAACAAAATTTAATTTTTCCGTTATTAAGCGACCCAGATAAAAAAATAGCCGAAGCATATGGCGCATACGGCGAAAAAAAATTATACGGAAAAATTACCAAAGGTATTATACGCTCTACCTATTTAATAGCTAAAGACGGTACGATTAAAAAAATATGGCATAATGTAAAAGCTAAAGGTCACGTTGCAGCTGTTCTGTCTTTTCTATCCTAATTCACCTGTTATAATTTCAAGTGAACTGCTACGAGCTTTCTTTATCAGCCCAAGTGCAGGAATATTGTTTTTTTAATCTTTTGGTAAATACTACAATAATAAAAAAATTTGAGAGCGGAATAATTTTTAGATAACATTTCCGCATCTCAAAAATAATCCCGCCTCTAATTAATATATAATATGGCGAAGCCATGCTAACCGGTTAACTTGTTATAATACATCGGTTATCTAATTGATATTATTTGTATTTTATCTTATTACTCTAAAATCTTTAAAATTTGAAAGAGCGTCCTGCTCATATAATTTTACTTCTTTTACTTTAGCATGAGCAGGTCCGACATGAACCATTGATACAAGTTCTTTAATGCTTTCCTCTTCTCCTTCAAAAAAAGCCTCTACGTGTCCATCGTGGGTATTTTGAACATAACCTTTCACACCTATTCTGTCAGCTTCGATTTTAGTGAAGTTTCTGAAATTAACGCCTTGAACTATGCCCTTAATAATAACCCTATAAGATTTTTCGCTCATGGTCAACACCTAAATATTAAGAAATACAATAAAATAAATAGGAAAAATATAAATTAGTATTATAATTCTATATATACTTAAATTTGAGCTGTGGCGCCCGCTTTTTTAGCCTTATCGGCTTTTCCTTTAGTATTGAACAAATCCCTGCGTTCTATCTTCGCATCTTTTCCTGTTTTATCTCTTAAATAGTAAAGTTTTGCTCTTCTGACTTTTCCGCTATAAACAAACTCTATTTTTTCAATCAGCGGGGAATGAGCAAGAAATGTTTTTTCAACGCCGACACCGTATGAATTTTTTCTAACGGTAAATGAAAATCTTATATTGGAACCCTTCTTTGCAATAACTACTCCTTCAAAAATCTGTATTCTCTGTTTGTCGCCTTCTTTAATTTTCTGATGTATTCTGAGTGTATCGCCTGCTTTAAATTCAGGAATATCAGATTTTAAAGATTCCTGCTCAATTTTGTCCACGATATTCATAATAATTTACTCTCCCTCTTATTTTATTATATGTTTAAATATGTTTAATTTAAAGTATGTTTGATATTATTATATTATTGCCGAAATATTCTTATTGAGCTATGAAAAAATTAATTTCATAAAAATTCAGGTCTATTTTTCACCGTCTTTGCTATAGCGTTTTTTAATCTCCATTCGTTTATTTGTCTATGATTACCGTTAAGCAGCACTTCCGGAACTTCTAAATTCCTAAAATTTCTAGGTTTAGTAAATTGTGGATATTCAAGCAGCTGCTTTCCTTTTTTATCGCACAAATCGGCAGAATAGCTTTCCTCCGTCAATGAGTCGGTATTCCCCATAAAACCCGGATAATATCTGCAAACTGTTTCAATTAGCACTATGGAGGCAATTTCGCCTCCCGAAAGAATATAATCTCCGATTGAAACCTCCATGCTTCCTGTAATATCGACAACGCGTGCGTCTATGCCTTCGTATCTCCCGCAAATAATTACTAAATGGTCATTTGCTGCAAGCTGTTTTGCAAGCGCTGCATTTAATAATATTCCCGATGCCGACATAATTACAGACGAAGCAGATGAAGACGACAGTAACGCCTTCTCTGCGCCGGCAACCTTTTTGACAGCAGTGTTATAGTCGTCGGCGGCTACATTATTTTTATAAACACCGTTAGCATGTTCCCATGCTTTAACAAGAGGTTCAGGCATTAAAAGCTGACCTGCACCGCCGCCGTACACTTTGTCGTCAACCCTTCGATGCTTGTCCTGCGTAAAATCTCTCGGATTAATTATATTAATTTCAATGATATTTTCTTTAATAGCCCTGCTGATTAATCCTGTTGATATAAAAGAACCAAAATAATCAGGCATTATAGAAATAATGTCAATTACTTTTTTCATAACATTCTTAAATTATATTTTATATAAGTCTTCGTTTTTTACAATTATAATTTTATTTTTAATATCTATTTCCAGAATATTGTCGTCTGTCATAGGCAAAAAAAACACTTCAGCTTCCGAACATATCTCCGCAATATCGGTATCGCCCTGATATATTTCCGTAAGACCGCCTAAGTCTTTATTTAAAATATTAAAACATTTTAAGCCTATTAAATCGGAAACCAGATATTCATTTTTTTCAAGATGCAGCTGATCTTTTTTTATAAAAACCTTAACATTTCTAAATTTTTCGGCTTCTTCAATCTTGTTAATATTTTCTATTTTAATAAAATACTGTTTATTTCCGTTTTTTATCCATTCTATGAATAACGGCAAGTAGCTTATTTTTGTTCTTGAAGCCTTTAATAAAATGTTCGCTTGAGCGTCTTTATAATTTTTTTGACGACTTTCGATATTAATTTTATTGAAGCCGGTACCGGCAACGGCTTTTTCAGTACAATCGCCTGAATCCGGCACATACAGCAGTAATTTTCCGTCTTCAAGCAATTGTTCATTAAAAACAAAGTCGGGATTAAAAAATCTCACGACAATTTCCCCTTTAATACCGTGGGGTTTTATAATACTACCTACAGCAATATACTCAGACATTAATATTATAAGTAAATATTATAATTATATAATTATATTAATTAATTAATTAATTAATTGAGTTATAATTAATTTGCGGCAACTGCCCTATTGTTTTTTTTAATTAAAGATTTGACCGTATCGGAAGGCTGTGCCCCTAAACTCATCCATTTGTCAAACTTATCTTTGTTTATTTTAAAATCAGCCGGATCAAGATGCGGATTATAAGTTCCTAAAATCTCAATGAATTTCTTGGTAGCCGATTTTTCGCATGATGCCGCAACAACGCGGTAATATGGTTTTTTGTGAGAACCTACTCTAGCCAATCTAATTTTTACCGACACTTTAAATCTCCTTTATTGATTAATATTGTTAAAC
>JAKAQK010000040.1 GCA_021822625.1 bacterium
CCGTAAAACTCCATAAACCGCTGGGATAAACCGGTATAGAAGCCAGATAAAGCGATGATTTTTCATAAATTTCCCTTATAATTTTTCCTACGTCTTTAATTAAATTTTTATTAAAAAATGGAGATTCCGTCTGCGCCGCAAATATTCCGTCGGTTTTCAGAGAACCGGAAGCAGCTTCGTAAAAATCGCGCCTAAACAACCCTTCAGCCGGACCGACGGGGTCGGTAGAATCTATAAGTATAACATCGTACTTTTCGTCTTCCCTGCCGCCGGAATTAACTCTTTTTACAAATGCTATTCCGTCTTCCGCCAGTATTCTTACCCTTTTGTCGTCAAGTTTGCAGGCGATTTCAGGAAAAAATTTTTTGGAAACGTCGATTACTTTTTTATCTATTTCAACAAGGTCTATGTGTTTAACGAAAGGATTTTTGAGGCATTCCCTGACTACGCCGCCGTCGCCGCCGCCGATTATAAGAATTCTTTCAGGTTTTTTATGCGAAAATAAAGGGACAAGACCAAGCATTTCATGGTAAACAAACTCGTTTTTATCCGAAAACATAACCGCTTTATCTAAAACAAGCACCCTGCCGAATTCCAAAGTATCGTAAACCGCTATCTCCTGATAATCCGAAAATTCGTGAAACAATATAGATTCAACCCTAATTTTTATTCCGAAATTGCCGGTCTGATTCTCAAAAAACCAAGTTTCCATTAATTTTTCCCATTTGTTTTAATGTTTCAAGTTTTATTATTTTAATATTTTTTTAAAATTCTAAAATTAATCGGATTAATTTAATAAAAAGCTTTAAAACATAAATCATAAAGTATCATAAAGCATAAAACTGCAAAGTTGCAAAGCTTTTATATTTTATTAAGCTAAATTTAAATTAATCAAGCTAATATAATCCAGATAATATAATGCACTTAATATAATCCAACTTATAAAAATTAACCACGATTAACAATTAACGTAGATTAACCCGGAGGCCAGCCGAATCCTCTGCCTGCCAAAAAATGAACATGCAAATGGTTGACGGTCTGACCGCCGTCTTCTTTGGTATTAATAACCGTCCTGAAACCTTTATCCTCAACGTTGAATTTCTTGGCAAGCGAGGTTAATATTCCAAAAAGTTCTCTGCCGAATCGGCCTTCCATGTCGCCGTTATCGGCGGTAATGCCGCTTTTATCGGCTCCGTCTTTACATTCGACATCTAAAACGCTGTCGTAGTGCGACTTGGAGATTATCAAAAGATGTATAGGGGCTATCGGATTTATATCTTTTATTACTACAAAATCTTCGGTTTCTTCGATTATTTCTGCAGGTATCCGTTTATTCGCTATTTTGCAAAAAATGCAGTTCTCTTTAAATTTCATAATTTTTTATTATAAATAATTTATGAAATTTAAACAATAAAATTTTATGAAAAGAATTTATAATATTTTAAACCCAAATCCAGACCACGGCAAAATATAGTTAAAAATAGCAAATTTTAGTTAAGATAAGATATTGAAATGTTAAAATTGCTTTCAATGCAGTATTAATCAAGGTTTTTAATGGAGCGGGCAACGGGGCGGAGTTCGAACCAGCAACACCAAGCTTTAGATAAAGGGGAGATTTATTTATTTTATAATATTCTAAACCCACACCACGGCAAATACAGACGTGAGCATGAAAAGAAATAAATCAGATACTTTTTTGATACACGTTCAGATTAATCTATCATACTTGGTTTTAGTCCCTATAACATCGTTCTTTAAATCCACGTCGTCCCATTTTAAAGATTAAGAGTTTCGTCGAGCTTCGTTATTTATTATAAAGAAGTAGAATATCTGCAAACCATAAAGCCCTATGTTTAAGCCCTGATGTAAAGATGTTAAGGTATTAAACTTTCAGCAAAATGTCCGATAAATGTCCGATAAATGTCCGATAAATGTCCGATAAATGTCCGATAACGAATTATTTTAGGTTTATCGGCTTATACATTCTTAGCTTCTTAGCGCCGGTCGCTTTCAGGACATTCTTGTCCACAAGTTCCCGCAAATCTCTGTAAAGGGTTTTTCTTGAAACATCCGGCATTATGCCTTCGAGGGAAGATAAATTTGCGCTTTTATTTTCTTTTATGTAAAAGGCTAATTTTATCTGCCTCTGATTTAATCCTAATTTTTTTAAATTATCTTCGGAATAAAAATCCGTTTTCTTATAAAAATATACTGAAAAGCCGCCGAATTCTTCTTTAAATTCCGGTTCGGGAAGTCCTGTTTTTTTACATTCCTCGATTATTTTAACCGTTCCTCTTCCCCACGTTTCTATTAAACCGGCTTTAAAAAATACGTCGGCGATTAATTCGTTTCGCGGTTTTGAGGCATGAGATTTTTTTAAATCGTCGATTTTCATTCCCGAAGGAAGTCCGCCTTCATTCCATAAAACCAGTTTATCCGGATACACCTTTATCTGCGTATGCGCCCCGACATAATCCCTATGCACGACGGCATTTGTCACCGCTTCCCTCAATGCTTCTTCGGGATATTCAAGGGTTTCGTTTCTGTATAGCCCCTTGTAACCTATCACAGAAACGAGATACTTAGATTTTAATAATTCTAAGGTCTTTTCTACCTGCTCAAAAAGATTGCCTAAGATATCATCTGAACTTATAACGTCAGTATCCGATAAAAATTTCCCGACTTTTATATATGCTCCGGTAAAATATTTTTTTGGATTTTTGCCGAACAGTAAAATCCCCGCCCGCTTTAATTTGCCGTCCTCTATTAAATTTAATTTTTCGAGAAGCACATGATTATCCTTTTCCTGCTTTATTAAGGATAACCTTTTAGCCGCACTTCTTTTAAACATTTCAACGGTTTCAGCGTTAATATCGTCGCCGGAACTGTTTGATTCTATATATTCTTCCCAATCTTTTCCTGATTTAGAAAGCATAAATTTAGTAAGTTCTTTTCCTTTTAATTCCTGATTAGTACTGCCGCTTCTTATATAAAATTTTCCATGATACGATACCGGCGCATATGAATAATCAGTTTTTATGGTTATAATCTCTTTATTCTGTTTTCTCGACAGCTTAATATCGGGAACTATTCCCAAAATATCGTTTATTTTATTGGGTAAATCTTCGAGGAGCTTTTTAGAATTTTTAATGCCTACGACATTACCGTCGTTATCTATGCCGACTATAAGCCGCCCGCCTTCGGTATTCGCAAAGGCGCATAGGGACTTTAGGTTTTCATCCCGCCAGCTTTCTTTGAATTCGACTGTTTGCGATTCGGCTTTATTTGGACACATTCTTGTTATCCTTGGTTAATTTAACAAGTATTAATATGTATTTTTATTCTTTAATTAAAATATAAACAAAAAAATATATCTACCACCTTTCGAATACCGCCCCGAATTCTATTATCTTTTCTTTTACTCTTTTTATTATCTCTATTCTTTTTTTATTTGTCACGGCTAAATCTAATTTTTGAATCGTCGTCACTATTAATTTAACGTCTTTATCCTTAAGCTGATTAACGAGTGTTTTAGTATTTTCGGTAGAATCCACGCTGCCGGGTGCAAATTTATTAAATTCTTCTACGGTTTGAGCGTCTAAGTCTTTTCTGTCCACGATGAATAAAACTTTTTTGATATCGGGCATATCTTTCAATACTTGAGAAGCCTTAAAAGACGTAAGAGTCTTTCCGCTTCCGGTGGTATGCCAAATATAACCGTTTTCAGAAGAATTTTCAGCTCTTTCTATGATTTTTTCGACCGCATAATACTGATACGGCCTTAAAATCATTGGCATCATTTTATTTTCGCTTAAAACTATGTATTTTGATATAATTTTAGACAAGTGGCAAGGTTCTAAAAAAATATCGGTAAATTCGGATAAATTTGAGATTTTATTATTGCGTTCATCCGTCCAGAAAAAAGTCTTTTCAAAATTCTGGTCAGGATTATTGGCAAAATATTTAGTATTCACGCCGTTAGATATTACAAAAATCTGGATATGCTCAAATAAGGTATTAGGATATGAATGAATCCTGTAGCGGTTTATCTGATTAAAGGCTTCTTTTAATTCCATACCTCTTTTCTTTAGTTCTATCTGAACAAGGGGAAGCCCGTTTATTAAAAGCGTAACGTCGTATCTGTTGCCGTATGCGCCCTTTATTCTAATCTGGCGGGCAACCTGATAGCAGTTCTGACACCATTTTGCCGTATTCAAAAATCTAATGTAAATTTTGGTTTCGTCGTCTCTTGTGAGCAAAAATCTGTCTCTTAAATTAGACGCCTTTTGAAATCTGTTCCCTTTATTTAAATGGTTTAATATTTTTTGAAATTCCTTGTCGCTTAAAGCGGTATTATTTAATTCTTTGGTATTAAACTTTTCTATCTGTTTTTTGAAATTGGCGATAAAGTCTTCTTCCTTATGAATATTCAGCAATTCATAGCCTAAGGTTTGTAACTGGGTAACGAATTCCAGTTCTAAAATCATTTCGCTCTGTATCATAGCCTATCTCTTTAGTTAATTAGCTAATAAATTATACAAACATTTTTTGCAATAAACCTTTTTTATATCTTTTAAGATTTTCCAGTCTTAATTTAACTAATTCTATTTTTTTATCGATTGTGGATAGAAATGAAGCTATTTTTTGCTGCTCAGGAAGTGAAGGAGAAGAGATTTTTAAATATTGAAATTCTGATATCCAATATCTTTTGTGTTCATTTCCTAATTTAAATTTTATTAAATTCATTTTATAATAAACAAATTTAATATTATGTTTTTTATGTGTTAATATCTTGATAGCACCCGATCTTATTTTAAAAGGAAAATTCACATACTTATTGTCTGTTGTAAAATCATCAAATATTATTGCAGGTAAATTTGTATATATATAATTAGCTTCATTTGTGTATCCTAAAATAAATGATTTATTGGCAGTTAAAACAGGGGTATTACCTTTTTTGTTTAGTTCTTGGCTTATATATTTATTGGGTTGTTCATATTTCAATATATTTCCTAACATTTCTTCTTTCCATTCGTCATTAAACTCGTTAAATCTCAATTCGGGCACGTTTTTCATTACTAAACCCCATTAGCCTTTGTAATATTTGTTATATCTGGGTCAAACGGCGGATTAATACCTAATTCTTTGCAATATCCGGCTATTTCTTTATCGACTTCTATTTCTTCTAATTCTAATTTTTTAATTTCATTTGAAACGGCTTCTAAATCGATTGATTCTTCTTCCTCAAACGTATCGATATATCTGGATATATTTAAATTATAATCGTTTTCTTTGATTTCGTCTAAACTTACTAATCTTGAAAATTTATCTGTTTCTTTTTTCTCTTTATACGTATCTACTATTTTTTTTATATTATCGTCCGTCAATCTATTCTGATTTTTGCCTTTTTCAAATTCTCCGCTTGCATCCATAAATAATATCTTTTCGTCTTCTTTTCTGCATTTGCTAAAAACCATTACGCAGACCGGAATAGGCGTTCCGTAAAACAGATTAGGCGCAAGCCCAATAACAGCTTCCAGATAGTTTAATTTTTCTATTATGTATTTTCTTATTTTTTCTTCCGCACCGCCTCTAAATAGTACTCCGTGAGGCAGAACTATAGCCATAGCGCCGTTATCGGCTAAGTGATGAATCATATGCGTAGCAAAAGCATAATCGGCTTTGTCTTTAGGAGCTAAGCTTCCGTATTTACTAAACCTTTCGTCAGTCTTAAACAGCGGATTGGAGTCCCCCTTCCACTTTGCGCTAAAAGGCGGATTGGCAACGACGGCTTCGGCTTTCAAATCCGGGAAATAGTCGTCTGTTAACGTATCGCCCTGCCTTATATGAAATTTTGTATAATTAATGCCGTGCAAAAGCATGTTCATTCTGGCAAGGTTGTATGTAGTTCTGTTAAGTTCCTGTCCGTATATTTCTGAAACGTCGGCATAATCTTTAACGCGGATTAACAAAGAACCTGAACCGCAGGTAGGGTCGTAAACGGATTTTATTTTATCTTTACCGGCTGTTACAATTTGGGACAGTATTCTGGAAACCTGAGAAGGAGTATAAAACTCTCCGCCTTTTTTGCCGGCGCCTGCGGCAAACTGCCCTATTAAATATTCATAAGCGTCGCCTAAAACATCGCTTTTGGCATCCGTCAAGTTAAAATCTATCCTGTTAAGTCTTGATAGTATCTCGATGACGGTATCGTTCTTCTCTTTTTCGGTTTTACCGAGTTTTGCGGAACTTAAATCGACGTCTTCAAACAATCCTATAAAGTCTTCTTCGCTTTCATGCCCTACGGTATTCTGTTCTATAGAATTTAAAATATTTTTTAAATCTTCTATAATAAAATTATCGCTTCCGAATTCTTTATTGCCTTTTCTGACTATGTATGAAAAAAGTTGATTGGGCTTTAAGAAAAAGCCTTTATTTTCAATACTCTGCTGTTTAATTAAATTAACTATTTCATCGTTTTCGGGGGTTTCATCTATAAGGTCTGTATATTTTATTTTATCCCGCTTAAGCAGTTCGTCCGCATAAATTTCCTGCCTTTCGGAAAGATATTTTAAGAATATAAATCCCAATACGTAGTTTTTATACTCGTCGGCATTCATTCTGCCCCTTAGTAAATCCGCTATAGCCCAAAGGGATTGCTCTAAAAGCCTTTTTTGTTCTTCAGACATGATACTCCTGTTTATTTTAAATTATTTTGCAATCCTCATTATTATTTTTAACATTACAGTTTATATTTGGTATCTATTTATGTCAGACACATAGATTTTAAAAAATATCTATTTATTTGAATTTAGTAAAATAGTCCAATAAACTAATTTTTATTATTTTTAACCGCATTTATTAAAAACAAATACTGTAAATTATTTTAATTACCAGACTGGTTGACCATTATTACTTTACCAATATTATATAATATCAAATTTTTAATTAAAAGAATCAATTGTTAAAAAAAATATTGTTAAAAAAAATATTTGGGATTTCACAAAAGGGGATAGGGATAGTGCCGGCACTATCGAGAATAAAGCTACAGCAGTAAGACAAATCTCTAAAAAAGCGGTAATATAGCTTTAGTCAATGTTACTAATGGTGAAATCAGCGTCCCATGACGAAATGGTTTAAATGTTGATAACGAAAATTTTGCCGCCGTTATTTCCGAAAATTCTTTAAAAAAGCTGGAATCGGGAAAGTATCCCGAAGTAGCCGCCGCCCTCCGCCTCGAAGCAGCATACGGACTCCGCAGGGAGGAATCGGCTCACGTTGTTTTTGAATTAACGAAGGGGCATGTGGTCACAGCCCCCGGAAAAGAAAATATTCTGATGATGAAGGGAATCTGGTGCAAATGCGGCCGCCAAAGAGGAAAAATCAACACTTTCATCTAACTGTAGGCCGAACGGGGAATTGCTCCTGCGCGACGGCGGGGCGGTGAAGACGGATATTATATTGCCGACGTTCCCGAATTACACGGATGCCATACTCAAGCTAAGTCTATAGATAAGTTAAGAGATAGAATTAAAGAAGCGATAGAACTTTATCTTGAGGAAAAAAGTTATGGATATCCTGCCGTTAATTTTATTGACGTCCAAAAAATTGCAATATGAGCAAGCTTCCTTTATTGACCGGCAAGGAACTTATTTCTTTTCTTAAAACTCTTGGGTTTATCGAAAAAAGGCAAAAAGGAAGTCATGTTTTTCTTTCCCATAAAGACGGAAGGTCAACCGTTGTCCCCGTCCACTCCGGTGAAACGATAGGCAGGGGGCCTTTTGTCGAAAATATTAACCGATATTGAAATGACAAAAGAAGAATTTTTCAAGCTTATCAAGTAGTATTTTTCGTCAATTTTATTATTTTTTTCCCACTATAAGAATTTAGAAATTATGTCAATGCGGTATATTGCCTTAAGTGCCTTACTTACTGCGGTTTTGAATGGAGCGGGCAACCGGGTTCGAACCGGCGACACCAAGCTTGGGAAGCTTGTACTCTACCAACTGAGCTATGCCCGCGTTTACGTGTTTGCTGTTTATTATTTATATCATAATATTTATATCATAAAAATAAAAAATTGTAAAACGCGAGAGAGAAGGAAACCGCTTAAAATTCCGTGTCAGTTTGATTTTTATTTCATTAATCGTTTTAATTAATTAATAAAATTATAACATATTCTCGCTTGTAAATTAAAAATATTTATAGTCGTAAGGAATATTAATTCTATAATTCTATCTTTTATCGTATTAATGGCAGCTTATTTATTAAGAATATATGATATAATATATTAAAAAATGTAAAATTAATCGCAACGAGATTTAAAAGTCCGCCGAAAGCGTTAAATTGTGATTTAATTTACATTACATTAAATTTAATTTAATTTATCCTAAATTTTATATATCTTTTAATATTATATACTACTATTTAGATATACTTTTATATGAATTTATCGGTTAACGACCTATCGTCAAATTTAGAACTTTTAAAAAAACATAACCCTTTAGTTCACAATATTACCAACGTCGTAGTAACTAACGTTACGGCCAACGCTCTTCTTGCCATAGGCGCAAGCCCGATAATGGCTTACGCCAAAGAAGAGATGGAAGACATTATTTCCATATCCGACGCTTTAGTTTTAAATATAGGAACTTTAACGAAAGACATAATAGACGTTATGCTTTTAGCAGGCAAATATGCCGATAAAAAAAAAATTCCGGTGATATTCGACCCTGTCGGAGCAGGGGCAAGCGGTTTAAGAAACGATGCTTCTAAAGAGATAGTTTCAAATATTAAGCTTGCGATAATAAGAGGCAACGAATCCGAAATAGCAAATCTTTACGGCGTTAAGTTAGAAACTAAAGGGGTGGATTCAAAAGGACATGTGGAAGATAAAATAGGTTTAGCTAAAGAATTAGCCTTAAAAGTTTCTTCTACGGTTTGTATCAGCGGAAAAGAAGATATTATCTCGGACGGCTCTAACGTATTTTCCGTCAAAAACGGCGATGCCGCTTTAACTAAAATGACCGGCGCAGGTTGCATATCTTCTTCCGTTATGGGCGCTTTTGTAGCAATCGACAAAAATTACGCTAAGGCAAGTTTAACCGGAGCAGTTTTAATAGGAATATGCGGCGAACTTGCCGCTTTAAAATCAAAACTTTCAGGTTCTTTTCAGGTTGAATTTTTTAATAATCTGTCAAGTTTCAATTCCGATATTCTTCATAAATATGCAAAGTTTGAAGAAGTTTGTCGATAATACTACTAAGACTAGGACAAAAAATTAATCGCAATGACAGAAAATTTTGAATTTATTTATTTTTAAATTGATAAAAAAATTTAAATGAAGTTTGCATTTTTTTAAATATTATAATACAAAAATATTTTTATTGACAAAATATAAAAAAAATAATTTAATAAAGCCTACATTTTAATTAATAATTAACTTATTAATAGGATGTTAAAATGTTTAAAGATCTTTTTTTTGGATTAATTATAGGATTTTTCATCGGAACGTTGCTTGTGAACTTAATAAAACTTGCTATAGCTTTAATAGTTTTAACATTTAAAACTTTAAATTCATTGATTAGATTAATATCAAATTATATCAATCAGCGCCAAATTAATAAACAAAATAACCAAACCTGAGGTAAAAATTAAATAATTTAATTTTCGTGGTATAATACTCCCCAAAAACTGGACTCACCTCTAAGGTGTGAACAATTTGTGCTATAATTATAAAATTAGCACGGGGAGACTAAAAATGACAATGAAGAACAGAAAGAATTACGATCCGAAATTTAAAGCGAAAGTTGCTTTTGAAGCTGCAAAAGAAGAAAAAACAATCGTCCAGCTTTCCTCCGAATACGGTGTGCATCCTAATCAGATAGGACTATGGAAGAAGAAACTCCTAAAAGATTTACCTTTGGTCTTTCAAAATAAATCTAAGACCGCTTACGATTTCGAAGAGAAAGAATCCGAACTCTACAGGCAGATAGGACAATTAAAGGTTGAAATAGACTGGCTTAAAAAAAAATCCCAGATGCTTACTTCAACGAAAAAAAATTATTAATAGAACCAAATGCTGAACTTACTATAAAGAAGCAGTGCAAACTTTTAGGAATTTCAAATTCGGGATACTACTACGAAAAAGCCCCCGAAGATCCTTTAAATTTGGAACTTATGAAGATTATCGATTTGCGCTACACCAAAACTCCGTTTTTCGGAGTAGCAGGTTCTGGTTTCAAGCCTGCCGTGTCCTTTATCGTAGTCCGTCGCCGTTTTAGTTTTAGCGCCGGAAATTAAAAAAAGCTTGACGTCTTCCAACAGTAAGCCCTGATTTCCTTTTAAAGAGAAAATATATTCTCCTTCTTTTGAAACTATTTTATTTGCGATTTTATATTGGCAGCCCATTGCGTCTATAGTAATTATATGGCCTTTAACGTCAAAAAGATCTAATAGTAACGGAATAGCGGTAATTTCATTACAATAGGGCGCGAATAAATATTAATTTTCTATATTTTCTATATTTTTATAATTATTTTTTTCCATATTGTCTATAAATAATTTTAAATCATCTTTGCTAAATTCTTTTTTATTTTTTAACTCAGATAAATTCATTATATATAGAACATCTGTTTCGATTTTATCAAAACTTGTGCATTCAAAGACCGCAATGTGATAAATTATTTCATTTACGTTATTTATTAATATAGTACTATAGGGGATATGTATATAGCAAATTTTTCTGTTTTTATTTTCTGATTTTTTTATATGTTTATTATTAAGTTCTTTTTCTAAATATTTTAATTTAGGTAAGTATTTATCATCAATTCTATTAAGTTCTTCCCATGGATCATCTGTGTTCATTGATGATATTTCAATATCTCTGGCTTGTTTATAATACTTTATAGATTCTTCAATATTTCTATTTATACCTTTATATAAAATTCTTTCACTGGTTTTATAAAATTTTCCATCTTTAAATTCACATTCATACTCGTTATGTTCGCCAAATTCATATATTTTTGCTAAATTTAAAAAAGGTTGCCAATAACTTAATAGGTAATTATTATTAAAATTACACGCTTTTTCGTAATATTTAATTGCTTTAACCATATCGATTCCTTTAAAATATTTATCAAATTTACCGCTATAAATATCGCCTAGCATATTTATATCCACAACATTTGGATTCCCCTGTTCATCATATTCACTGCTTAATTCTGTCAATAGATCAAGAGCGTTACTAATATTTTTATAGTTTATATCTATTTTTCCTAAATAAATGTCCAATAATTTTCTTTTACATTTTTCTTCATTTTCATAATCTTTTAAGACATTGCTTAAATTACGCGCCTTTTTTAAATAATAAATACATCCGTTTATATCTTTCAAATCTTCTAATAACATTGCATAATTAACAAAGTATTTAATTTTATTATAGTTATTAGAAATTTTTCCTGCTTTTTCTTTTTCTAATACTTCGCTAAAAATGTTTTTTGAATTATTTAAATCTTTAGAATAATGATAAGCTAAGGCAAGGTCGTATAAATATTCTATAGTTTCTTCGGCATCTTCTCCAATATATTTTTTGCTCTTATTCACTACTTCTTCTAGAATATTTATTGCTAAATCTAATTCATTCATATCCCTACAAATAATTCCCAATCTATTCATATATTCTATAGTTTCTTCGGCATCTTCTCCAATATATTTTTTGCTCTTATTCACTACTTCTTCAAATCGGAATATTATGCTTTGAATGGCATAGTTATCTTCTTCTTCTGAAATTTCATATAAATTGTAAAGATATTTATATTTATCATAATATATATTTGCTAAAGCATATAAAAAACCTATAGTTTCAGGAGCATTTTCACCTATATAGCAAATACTTCTATTAATTATTTCGTTTTTAAAAATTTCAATTGCTTTATCGAAATATCTTTCATTATAATATGCATAGGCAAGTTTTTTATAAGCATTAATAGTTTTAATATCTCCGTTACCATATTGTTTTTTTGCAACTTCAACCGCCTTATAAAAAATTTTTGTAATGTTATCGAAGTTAAAATACGATTTATTTTTATAAATATATTTAGATGAAAAATTATACAATATTTTATTAATTGTAAAATATCCCAATTCAATTAAATTTTCGACCACATCTTCAATGTTATTATTTACGATATAATCCGGTAAATGTGACAAAAAAGGATCCGCAGGTATATCTATTGCTATATCTTCGTTATCTTTATCTTTATTTTTTTTATAAATTGTATATAAATGTTCTCCAATACGTTTTTCTGCTCTTTTTATATCATTTTCAGTTATAAAAAAATTTGTATTTTTGTCAGTAACAAGCCAATCCAGCAAAGATTTATGAAAAACGCTTAATTCTTCATTTATATTTTTAATATAACTGCCGATAGAATTAAATCTAATATTGAATTTAACATCATCTTTTTGCTCTACAGCTTGTAATATGTTTTCTAAAAGTTTTTCTGGAATAGGAGTTTTATAAGCTATTATTAATGCAAAGATTGGGCTTATATCTTTTTCATAATCATAATCTTCAAACCTATGTTTAAATTGTTTATTGTAGATTGAATTCATTCCTTTTGGAATACTATTAATATCGTTTATATCAAATGTTTTATTTTTTATTCCGTCTATTACTTGATCTAAATAAAGTATCAAACCGTCGCTTTTTTTAATTAATTCCTCTATCTTTTTGTCTTCTTCTTCTATCGCGGCCTCTTTTTTAAATTCTGCAAATCTAGTTTTTAAATATTCCCTTAAATCATTTTCATTCTCCTTAGTATTTTTTAATTCAAAAGGCTTAAAAGCAGTAAAATTTTTTATTACCGATGGATCAGGTCTGCTTGTAACTATAAAACATAACCATTTAGAATTTAGCTTTAAAAAGTTATTTGCTATAAGTTCGGCAATAGGATTATTATTTTTTTTATCTACTGCTTCATCTAAGCCGTCTATTACTATGCAAAATTTTTCATTTATATCTATTAATTTATCTAATGGATTAAATAGAGTTTCAAATAAATCGGATGCATTATCAATCTTTTCTATTTTTTCTCTTTTTTCTTCTATTTTTTTTTCTAATTCTTTATCTTTATCGAGCTTACAATTATCCAATCTACCTAATCCGAGGCTTTCAATTAAAGCTAATTCTTTATCTTTATCGAGCTTACAATTATCCAATCTACCTAATCCGAGGCTTTCAATTAAAGATTGTAAGTATTGAGGCATCCTATAAGCTATCTGATATGCTATAGTTTTAATAGCTTTTAAAGGATCTTTTCTCTCGCTGCTTTCAATACGGCAAAACCAGTGCGCTATTATATTAGCGGAGTGCATATGAATTAAATTAGCGGCTATAGCTGTTTTGCCGAAACCTGGTTCTCCCGTTATCCATAAGAGTCTAGAGCTAGAGTCGCTTTTGAGCCAATTTTCATATTTATCGAATACCCATTTCCTGCCTATAAAACCATTGATATAAGGAGTTATGTCTTTTCCCCCCGTAAAATCCAATGGACATAATACTTTTTTTAAAACAGATATATCTCCGGTAAATCCTTCATCTTTTTTTAATTTATCTAATATTATCTTTATTTTTTCTTCGCACCATTTATTAAACTCTTCTTCGCTATTTTCTTTTTTTTCCTTCCAATTCGATAAATCAAGATATTGAATATAGGATAAAGAAGTAGGCGGAGTGCAATTTCTTTCCGGCTCTAAAAGAATAGGATAAACTTTTTTACCGCTGTCTAATAAAATAGCTATTTCACTGAGACAAACACCTGGTTCTCTAACAGAATGTTTGCTTAAATATGCTATTGCAAAATCAGATTCCTGAATTCCTTTAATTATTTTTTGTCTCCAATCATCCCATGTCTTAATACCTTCAAAATCTATCCAAACTTTATAATGTTCATTTTCTAATTTTTCTTTTATTATTTTAACCAAGTCAATATTGTCGTCATGACCGTAGCTAAAAAACAACTGCTTTTCTTTTAATTCGTCATTTGGCATAATATCCCCCCCCTAAAGTAAAAAATTTCAATAATTAATATTAAAAAAATATTATACTATGTCTATATATTTTTTAAAAATATTTAAAACAGATTGCACAATTTCATTGTTTACATATATAATATTTTTAGGATTAAATTAATAAGATATAATGAATATATAAATCATATAATAATCGTTTAATGAAAATAAAAAATTATAAATTAAATAATTAAATTAAATTTAATGCGTAAAGTTTTGAATTATTAAATTATGCACTATATAAACCCTCTAAATGAACCATTGATAAAAAAATTATTTAAAGATAAAGCGTACGGAGTATATAAAAAGAAAAACGTTACGCTTTTGAGAAAACCTCTTCCGACCGAAATAGGAACTATATTAAATACATATATTGAAAATAATAAAGAATCTTCTTCGGTTATAAAAGATAATTCAGTTATAGCAAGAAACGTAAATAAATTAGAAAACAGCTTTAACGAATGGGTAATTCCATATGAAAACGCCGTAAAAAATTACGGAAAAAAAGAAATTGATTCGCTTTCTTTCGAATTTATCCCTTTTTATAAAATACAAACAATTAAGGCTATTAAACTGACGGAACTGCTTTTAAAATCCTTAAATTTTAAAGATACGATATTTATCGAAGTTCCGTGGTCGGATGAACCTATGACAGGACAAGCCGGCGATTATTTAACAGATTCAGGATATATTATATCTTCAAAATTTATAAATACATACGAATTAATAGAAAAACCTCAAAAAGATATAGATGAGGTTTTATACGGCATTAAAAATTAAAAATTTATTGCTATAAAGTTAATCAACGGCGATAAATTCCTCAGAATTTAAATCCTAAAGACCTTGAGAATTCAAATTGAGCCCAGATTTTATTTTCTATAAGCGCCTCTTTTGCTAAAATATATAATAATGAGCGCATTTTTTTGGCATCATATTCTTTTGGAAAATTTTCAGAATCTACGACCGATTTTATTTCTTTATTTATACTGCGATAAATTTTTAACATAGTAACGTACTGAGATATTAGTTTATTAGCCCTTGAATCCTCGAAATAACCCCTGAAGTTTAAGTAAAGAATGAAAAATATATTTGAAACTATAAGTACTCCGCCTGCTATGTTATATTTAACGTAAAAATTATAAAAAGCGGCTAAGGATATAAGCATTAAAAAAAACAAAGATATAGAAATCTTTTGAAATCTTTTGAATTTTTTTTTATTATAATCTTCAGCTTTAATTTTTTGAGCGAAATAATCAATCTGATTTTTTATCCATGCTTCTTTTATACAAAGAATATCGTCTTTTAAAATTTCTCTTTTATAAGAGTAGGTTAAACTGTGAATTGTTTTTAATAAACGGGCTATCCATTTTTTATCTTCTTCAAGAATACTTGAATAATAGGTCGTAATTGACTTCTCCATACCCGCAATATTTAAAAAATATTGAATCTTTAACTGTTCGGCGGCAACCCTGTATTCTATATATTTAGAAGCGGCGTATAAAGGATTAATTTTTTTATTATAAATAAAATAAAAAATAAAAATAACTGCAAAAACAAACAAAAGCATATACGGCATATATGACGAAGATATCATATGATAAAATATCAAAATAGCTATAGTTATAAATATTCCCATACCTAGAATTAAACGCAAATTAAAACGATGTTTTTTTTGATGAATCAGCGACATAAGGCTGAATGTAGCCGTGAGATCCTTGATAAGATCGCCTGTATCGGAATCATCTTTATGCTTGCAATAGTTATCTTTTTCATTTGTTTTAAAAATTTCATCTTTTTCCTTTTTTATTTTATCTAAATATTTATCGGAAAAGTCTTCAATTTCTTTGTTAATTTCATTGATTTTATTTATATCTTGATTGTCGTCTAAAAAATTAAGGTTAATTTTATTTTTATTGTAATAAAAATAAGGCTGGAAGAAGTCTATATCGTATGACGCTTTATTATCTTTTAATTTTAACTCTCTATTTAACTCTCTATAAGCTACTGAGTTTTTGCATAAAAAGCTTTTATCATTTTCTCTGTTTACGCAAATATGCAGAACGGGACTATTAATGCCGAGAATATGAGGACGGACGGAAATTTTACAATCGGAACTTAAGGGCAGAACGGGACTATTAATACCGAGAATATGCTTTTCC
>JAKAQK010000196.1 GCA_021822625.1 bacterium
TGAAATTAACGACAATTCAACTGTGATAGATAAGAGCCTTGCCGATTTAATTGAATTTAATCCGATTAAAAAAATTAAGGACAGCCTTGTAAATCTTAAAGAGCTTAATAAAAAAAATATTTCTATGATAATGGATGTGTTATCATTACTTTCTTTCCAAGATTTAACAGGTCAGAAATTATATAAAATTCAGAATACATTGAACGATACAAAAATTAAGCTCTTGAAAGTGCTTGTTAATTCAGAGGTTAGCTCTAAAGGATTGCCGGATGAGAAAAAAAGAGAAATATACGGAAAACTTAACGATATTGTTCTGAACGACGATACGGTTGCGCAGAATGATGTAAATTCAATATTAAGCGAGTTAGGATTATAATAATAAAGTAAATAAGGTATTTTTATTAAGCAGGTTAGAAAATGAAGTAATCGAGTAACTAAGTATTTTTGTTAAGCAGGTTAGTATTGTAATAAAGTTAATAGATTGTAATAAAAATAAGTTAAGTATCTTTGAGTATGGAATATGCGGATTTATAGTATCAAATTGATTCTGATATTTAGTATTTTGGTTATAAGCAGGCAAATTTGTCAAAAATATTTTTAAATATTATAGATATTGTTAAATATTTTCTTGCAATTTAAATAAAAGTTTTATATAATTTATTCTCTTGATTGTTGTTTTATGTCCCTATCGTCTAGACGGCCCAGGACATCGCCCTTTCACGGCGGCAACGCGGGTTCGAATCCCGCTGGGGACGCCATAAAACAATTTGCAATTATTTTCCAGATAAAACAAATAATAACGTAGAAAAGATAACGCAAAGAAAAGAATATCGCAAAATATTTATAAGTCATTTGCGAATTTATAATGATATGCAGTTAATAATAATATTTAAAAGTATTCATATCCTTTCGTCCATGACAATGCTGTCACGCTGATTGATATATACGCTAATATATATATTATATATTATTTATATATCGTTTCTATATATCAAATAACCCGCCTAACGGACTTTAGTGACTTTGCTTTTTTTGAGCATTTAGAATTTAGTTCGGTCTCATAGAGACAATCTTCAAAAAAATAACTTTCGCACTTTTATCTTGCAAAATATAATTTAATAGTAATATAATAAAAATTGTTTTAAAATGAAGTTTATTTAATTTCTAATTAAATTTATAATTATAATTTAAATAAATAAATAAATAAATAATTTTACATTTACAGGCTTATTATATAATGATACTTGAAGATATTAGATATCAGTTGGATCAATTTTCAAGCTTTGATGATGTCAGGCTTTCAATTAAAATAAATAATAAAACGGGGATTATTTATTATAACGAAGGCATGATTGTGGGCGCTATTTTTGATGATAAAAAAAATATTGATGTTTTTAAAGAACTGAAAGACTTAGAAGGTCAGGCTGAAATTGGCGTAAGCATTGGAGAGCCAATGCCGAATAGTTTTGAAGAAGACAAAATAAATAAATCTTTAGATGAAATTATAGAAATAATTAATCAACCAGAAACAGCTGAATCTATAAGCGACGAGGAAGAAGACGATAATCCGCATATAAATTTGACTGAGAATACAACTTTTAACAGTGAAATCTCTAACGAGGCTGTTGCCGCTATAGGAGATAATTTATCACAGATAGCAGGTGTTGAAGGAGTTCTTGTCTTAAAAGCTTCGGGAGAAACTATCTATTCTAAAAACGTAGATGATACTGATTTTGAATCTGCTGATACATTGTTTTTGTTCAATCAAAGTAAAGAATTGGGAGATATGTTTAATTTTAAGCATCTAAAAAGCATTATATGCGAAGCCAATAATAATTATAGAAAAATAATTATAAATAATAAAAATATAATGTATAGTCTTATTGTTTCTTCTTCCGTACAAGCCCTCAAAACGCAAACGGAAGCGATAAAACTTTTAGAAGGTTGAAAAGAGAAAAAGAGGCGCATATAGCGCCATATAGACTAATATCATATCGATTTTCGGTTTTATAAATATTTCTTATATGTTATTGTATATTTTATATACAACATAAAATGACTATTTATTAAATTATTATTGTATTGCAATACAATAATATGCTAATATTTCATATGTCAGTAGTTTTATAAAAAAGCAGTTTTGTAAAATTATAAAAATATCTGTCTGTCTATCCAAATAATACCAATTATGGACAATAAAGATAAAAGTATCATTGAAAAATTACTGTCTATTGCAGGGGTTGAAGCTTGTGCAATATCATCGTTAGACGGCGATGTTCTCCAGTTCAGCTCCAATAATGAGGAGTTAAATGAACTTAGCATCAAAAAAGTTTCGGCAGAAATAAGCAAACTTTTTTCATCTTATTCAATATCTTCAATTGAAATTGCTTCTTTATTTTTGAGTTTTGAATCTCATAATGTTATTGTTAATGGTTTTGGCAGCGGATTTATTTTTATAGCAAGTAAAAAAAATTCCAACGTAAATTTAGTAAAAATGGAAAGTTCTTATCTTGAGAGCGAGTTTGTAAAAATAGTTTCTAATTCTTTGGAAAATTTATCATCCAAATCTTTATTGTTTAACAATAATAATGCACATAACAATGCACGGACTGCAAACGACGGTGATAATATAGATAATATAAATGATATCTATCCATCTTTAGGTGAAAATCAGTTTGGTTCTAATATTTCACAGCATGCGGCAATTTCACATTCTTCAGATAATGCATCCGGCGGTTCTTATCAACAAAATAATAGTAATAGTACACATAATGGAGCTACCGATGTAGTTCCCATAAATATTATAATAGCTATAAAAGATTTATTTGCAAATAGTCTTGGACCTATATCGTCTATGATATTTGATTCAAAAATAAAAGAATTAAATCAGGGTATGGAAAATTTTAACCGTAAGAAAATAGAAGAATTTGTTAAATTGTTATCTAAGGAAATAGAAGATGAGAATGATAGGATTTTATTTTTAAAAAATGTAAATAAGATTCTAAAAACTATCAAATAGATAATAACAATACCAAACAATACCAAATGTATCTTGGCATGTCAGTAATTGATGAAATATTTTCATATAACAATATTGCATACATGGCAATAAGAAAATAAAGAGTTTTTTATTTATATATTTTATTTTTGTTCAGTTTTATTGTATTATATCTATTAATGCTTTTAAGGATAGTTTGATAAGTTTGAAAAATACAATAGTCTCTTCTTTGCGATAAATAATGCCGGCGTGGCTCAGGGGTAGAGCAGCTGATTCGTAATCAGCGGGTCGTAGGTTCGATTCCTATCGCCGGCTCCATTCAAAACCGCAGTAAATAAGCACTTTTCAGGCAATTTCATTTCATAAAA
>JAKAQK010000041.1 GCA_021822625.1 bacterium
CATGATATAAACCTACATCCTCATGTTCATTATTAAGGTTGCGAAATATTTCGCAGAAAACGCCTTCAACATACCAGTCATCAGAATTTATAATGCCTATTATATCTCCCGTAGCAAGCGTTATTCCTTTATTCATTGCATAAAAAATCCCCTTATCCGGCTCGCTTACCCAATAGTCAATGGCATCTTCGTATTTTTTTATTATATCAAGTGTCCCATCCATACTGCCGCCGTCTATGATTATATATTCAACATTGGGATATGTTTGATTTATTACGCTTTTAATAGTTTCCTCAAGGGTTTTCACTCCGTTAAAAACAACCGTTACTACAGTTATTAACGGAAGAAATGTAATAGGCCTTTGCAAAGCATCTTCATTTTTATCGGTATTTTCAACATCGCAATTTATATTATCCTGAAGGCTCTTAATATATCCTTCTATTTTTTCCTGAATTTCCACAGGAGCAGGTTTTACGGGATTACCGTCCGTATCGCATATATACCATTTACCGGTAACGGTTTTGCAATCCAAATCAATTTTATTTTTTTTAGATTCAGCATAATCGTTGTTGTCATAAGCCGTAGCAGTTACGCCTGAATAAAGAATGCCAGCCGTTGATTTATTTTCGCCCTCCGACGCCTCAAATGATGAATTGCGGCTTGCACTCGAACAATGATTATTAACAATATATTTGTAACTATGCTTGAAGTTTCCTTTTTTCCTTAATCCGCCTTCAGCTATCCTGTCTTGGTTTTGCGGCAAAAACAACAGAGTTTCAAATTTGTCGAACTGTCCGTTGACAATCACAGGCTTATCATGTGAAAACAGTATCGTAGTGCTGAAATTATTTGTATTCATTTGCAATCCAAACGTTCTTTTAAAATTAAAATGAAATTATTAAAATAAATCTGGCACCTTTATTTACTTTTTAGAACGTCTTGATAAAGTGCAATATATTTTTTTGTAACAATTGCACTATCAAATTCTCTTATTATTTTACTTCTAGCATGTTCACAAAGTTCTTCATATTTTGGATTATTTATTATCCAGTCAATACCTTTTGCCAAATCCTCGCTATCAAAAGTTTTAGCAAGATAACCGCTTTTAAGATGTTCTATCATATCGCTATTGCCTCCCACATTAAAAGCCACAACAGGCGTGGCACATGATAAGCTTTCCATAATAACATTTGACAAATTTTCTTGCAAACTTGGCACTACCATCACATCCACAGCACTATAGAGTGTCACAAGACTAATGTCGTCATGTAAATGTCCTAAATAATTTACTTTAAATCTAAAATCAGGCGCATTTATAGGTTCACTACTGCCAAAAACGACAAACTCTATAGCATCGCTTTTAATCAATTCCAGTGCTCTTATTAACTCTTTAAAGCCTTTTCTAATATCGCTTGTGGCGCCCATAGCACCGAATAAAATAAGCCTTTTTTTACTAGATAAATTCCAAAGCTCTCTTGATTTCTGTTTATCAAATGGTTTAAAAATATTTACATCAATTAGATTAGGTAAATTGATATTTATATGAGATTTAAGCAAACAACTATCTTTTGAACATTTATGTATCCATCTACTAAGACCTACTATTGTCATTTTTTTAACATCAAATATTCTTTTTTTTCTATTCCAAACTTTTCTACTTAAATCATTTTCTTTATTACTTCCAAGTCTCGGACAAAACCCACAATTATTTTTGTAGTTGTCACATTCCCATTTATAATGACATCCACCTGTAAACGCCCAGTTATCATGCAAAGACCAAATAACAGGAGCTTTGATTTTATTTATATCTTCTATGCTCATCATGCCACCTGTTATCCAATGAAGATGAACAATGTCGGGATTTATTTCGTTTATTTTACTCGCAATACCGCTAAATCTAAGCCAAGAGGGGCTAAAAAGAGTTTTTGTTCGATTTTTATATAGTTTAACAGGCAAGTTATCTAAAATGGGGCGAAGTTTACATAATGCTTTCTGCATTTTCGTTTGCGGCCCTAATACAGTATAGTCATCGCTTTTTTTAAATTGCACTATCATTTTGCTATCTATACTTTCATTAAGCAATGCCTTATGGAGTCTATAAGCCGCTCTTGCTGCTCCACCATCTATATCTGATGTATTAACTATCAAAACTCTCATATAACTCTTTTTCATCTTACATTGCTCATATTCTTTAAATAAAAATTTTCTGTTAACATGATTTTAGACAAACATTCTAAATGATTTACGTGCTCTTTATAAATAGTGCCATGCTTTGAAGTAGTAACTGTTTTAACTCCTAAACCCTTTATTATCTCAAATTCTCTTAGTCCTATTTCTTTTTCGCCTCCAAAAGGATAACCTGTATCGGATTTGTTAATAGGATTTTTGTAAGCCTCTTGTATCCAATACAGTTCTTCTGTCTGTAAAAAGCCGCGATTATTGCAATAAAAATATGAGATATTATATTTTTTTAAAATTTTTGCTTTAAATTGTTCTTGAGCCGTTTCTCCGCAAATTTTACAAAGTATGATTTAATCATTCTAAATAGCTTATTTATAGCCAGTTGAATAAAAGGCTTCATGGAACAGGAATAATATTCTTCATAAGTATATTCATCGGCTTCTTTGTTTCTCTCTATTTGAAGCGTATGTTTCATATTTATAACGTCCATTTCATTTATAATTAAACTTGTTGTTTTCTATCGAAAATTTTTCTGCTTAAATCAATATTATTGTAACTTCCCAATAATATGCATTTTCCGCATTTATCCAAATATGCGCCGCAACCTTCGTCATAATGGCATCCTCCGGTAAATACCCACATATCATGCAATGTCCATATTATCGGTTTATTTATTTTAGCCAAATCTTCTATTCTAACAAATCTCCTTCTACCCAATTTAAATGAACTATATCCGGATTTATCTCATTAATTTTCTTTATTATATTGCTAAAAGGTAAATATGAAGGACTAAATCTCCATAAAGTTGCCGTTCTATGTTTGTAAAATTTTACAGGAAGCCAATCTAACTCAGGCCTTAGTATATTTATAAACTTTTCAATTTTAGAATTATGTCCTATAACGGTATAATCGTCGCTTTTTTTTGATTGCACTATCATTCGGCTATCAATTCCGGCCTCTAATAATGCATTATGCAGCCTATAGGTTGCATTTGCGGCCCCGCTTGAAAATATCAAAAGTATTAACTAATAGGATTTTCATTTAATTGCTTCCATATACAATGAACTTATTCCTTTATAGGGGGTGCCGTCCTCATTTATGTCTAATTTATATTCATTAAAATTTTTAATTTTACTTGAATTATATTTCTCAGCAGATATACCATTAAACTTGCTATACTCTAAAAGCAACTTTAAGGATAGCCTATCGTACATCCAGCGATGTTTCTCTCCAATTGAAGTATCGTTAAAAACAAATGTTTTTAAATTTTTTGGAATAAAAAATTTTATAATTTTTAAATAAATATAAGGCATCTTGTTTATTATTTTATGAATCGTGATTTTCCGATTTTTTTTATTTAAACGTTTATATCCTTCAGCCAAAAGTTCGTCGCCGGTCCTTTCTTTTATATACCCTCCTAATTCCACATCTTGTTGAATCGAAACTTTATTAAATATTTCTTTCATCTTACCGCCTTCCACATTTCTTACCATTTGGTCAAGAAGCTCAGTTGTTATCCACTCGTGTTTTTTTAAATAATCTTTGTTTACTACAGCAAGTTCTAAAATTTTTAAATATTCTCTGCAGATATTTTCTAAATCAGGAACAACAATCCTTATAACTCCAGCTGGCTTGAGCACCCTATAAATTTCGCTTAATACTATTTTACATTCCTCCACGTCTATATGTTCTAAAAAATGTCCGCAGTAAACCGCATCCATGGAGTTGGATTCAAACGGCAGACCCGATAAAATATTCATCTTTTTAACAAAACGTGAATCGCTATGGAAGTCGATATTAATCCAATCTTTATGATATCTCTGACCACATGCAATATTAAGTAATTTCATGATAAAAAATTATTGCTTTCGTTTTCCAATAATGTTTATTTGTGCATTAAATTCGAATCCATTTTCATAGCTTGTAAAAAAGCTTTGGAGATTATTAACCGGAATTAAAAAATACTCAATGCCGGAATCTTCCAATAACTTCAAAATACTTGACAACCCAAGAGATTTATCGGGCAATGAATGGAATTCTATGAAAATATTTTTAACTTTATGCAATTCATCCTTGCAATCCATCAAAACTTCTAACTCTGCCCCTTCTATATCCATTTTGAGCATATCTATTTCCTTCTCTATTGCTAAAAAGTCCCTTAATCTTACAGACTCTACCTTAATACTTTCCTTTTTATTATTACTATTATAATGCATAAGAGAGCCGCCGTCAGCGCCATCAGGATAAAAAACAATGCTGTTTTCATTTATCCAGACAGCTTTATTAATTATTGAAATACCTGAATCAATTTTATTTCTATTTAGATTTTTTATTAATATTTCTGAAATTTCCGGATCAGCCTCGAAGCATATAATTTTGGAATATGGATGCATTTTTTTAAAATATGCACAACTGGTCCCAATATTTGAACCGCAATCAATTATTAATGGATCTTTTTTTATTGATGTAAATTGATAGAGTTCATCAACAAAAATATCGTTGAATTGATAAATAAAACTGCGCAAGTCGGCTACATCAAAAATATATCTTAAAAATTTTACATTTTTTTTCTTAACAAATCTTTCATAACTATTATATTTATCATATAATCTATAAAATTCTCTTAAGTTTTTATTTTGAACATATTTTATAACCGGCTTTGATGCTTCTTTTATTAGCTTTAGCATATGCACTTTTATTTTTAAAGTATTTTATAATTATTTTTCATAATTTTTATTGCTTATAGATTTAATTATATTTCTTGCCCTATGAAAGTAAGTGTTGTTTAAATTTTTTTCATAAGCCTTCTTAACTATTTCTACTCTTTTATTGTCGTTGTCTAAATAATATTTAATTTTTCCAATAAGCTCTTCAATTGTTTTGAATATTACAATTTCTTTATCTTCTTCAAAAAAATCAAATATATTTTTATTATGCTGGGCTATTTGTAAAGCGCCTCTGCATGCCGGAATTTCGAATGTCCTCGCGTTTACGCCGCTTTTTACCCTTTCATAATTATCTAAAAGTAAGTTTACAGCAATCTTGGCATTTGAATAGATGTATTTTGCTTCTTTATTTGACGCCCATCCTTTAAAATGTTTTTTTAGTTTATAATTATCGGGTATATGTTCTTCTCCATAACCATAAAAAGCAAAATTATCAAAATTTTGAGCAATATTTTCTAAAATTTCAATACGTTCAGAGTGACCTTTTTTTATACCGCCTATAAAAACCACGTCATGTATAAATTTTTCATTTGGCGCATTATATAAAAATTTCTCATTATACGCAGAATTTATTACGTAAATATTTTTGGTAGAAATATTATTCTTTCTAAATTCTTCATTAATATCTCCTGGCGTCCAAACAAAATCGTATTGAGATAATATATTAAGCCGTTTTTTATCTACCATTTCGGGAAAAACTCCAAACCACTCCGAAATAAGAACTTTTCTATCCGCATATTTTTTAATAACATCGGGTATTATAAAATCGTTCAATTCTGTAAATATAAAATCAATTTTATTTTTGTTTATATATTTAGCAATTTTTTTGCTGAATAAAAAATTATCTAATTTGCCCATATTTAAACGATTTATTATTCCTCTAAAATATCTATAAAGAATTCTATGTTTAAGTCCGAATTTATAATTAAAAAAGAATGACTCGTCTGGAATAATAAACACTTCATTTCCAGATTTTCTAAAACCATCCGCAAAGCCCGAAAAAAAATAGTCATTTTCCATGTATTCTTTTAAATCGCTTACTTTTACCCCTTTAATAAGATGCAGTTTAAGCTTTGTCAGAACAAGTATATTCACTTATGAAACTCCTTTACCGCTTTGACTACGAAATCTAAATCATTTTCGCTCAAATGGTCGCCAATCGGCAAACTCAATAACTCCGAACTAAAAGTATTAGCAATAAAATCATCGTTAGTCTGTCCTAAGTATGCATACGCCTTTAATTTCGGGAGGCTTATTGGATAATGTATCCCAAGCTGTATGCCTAGTCCTTCCAAAAACTTTTTTAATTCGTCTCTTCTTTTTGCCCTAATGGCAAAAATATGATAAACGTTCTTTGCCCACTCTTCTTTTTTTGGCAAGATAATTTCAGGTACATTACTTATATTTTTAATATAAAAATCGGCAATTGCAATTCTTTTATTATTCCACTCGTCAAGATGCTTTAACTTTACTGATAGCACGGCGGCTTGAAGACCGTCAAGCCTGCTGTTGCGTCCTTCAAATTCATGGTTATACTTTTCTATTCTCCCGTGGTTCGCTATCATTCTGCATTTTTTAGCTAACAAATCATCGTTAGTTACTATAGCACCGGCATCTCCGTAAGCGCCGAGATTCTTTCCCGGATAAAAACTAAACGTCCCTATATCGCCTATTGCGCCAACTCTTCTTCCTTTGTATTCTGCTCCGTGAGCCTGAGCGCAATCTTCTATAATTTTTAAGTTATATTCTTCTGCAATTGCAATTAATTTATCCATATCGCACGGATGACCGTAAAGATGAACGCAGACCACGGCTCTTGTTTTTTTAGATATTTTGCTTTTTAAGCTATCTATTGAAATTGTGTAATTGCGAAGGTCGCAATCGCAAAAAATAACCTTATGCCCCGCTCTTGTAACTGCTTCAGAGCTTGCTATAAATGAATTCGCAGGCACTATAATCTCGGATTCTTTCGGCAATTCAAGAGCCTCTATAGCAATTTCAAGCGCATCGGTGCCGTTTCCCACTCCTACGCAATACTTAGCTTCTTGGTAAGCCGAAAACTCTTCCTCAAATTGTTTGACATATTTTCCGCCTATGAAAGCTGACTCTGCTAATACTGCCTTTATAGCCTCATCGATTTCGTTTTGTATCGACTTATACTGTTTTGTTAAATCCAAAAATTTAATCATAATTTAATTTTAGCCCTCACAAATAATTGACTGCTGATTTCTTGATATTTTTTTCCTAAATTAAATAAAGCGTTTAATTGTTCTTCTGATAAATCTAATTTAAACATAATATCGGAAGAAAATGGTTTTAACATATATCCGTAAGATTCTAATACTTCATAACCGCAGTCTTCAAATAATTCCTTAAAAGAGTTTAAATTAAATCTTCCAAATTGTTGAAATTTTTTATTTCTTTCAGTTTCGTCATATACGCTGTTTAATAAACCCATTTCAACCCCCATCTGTCTATGCAGTGACGTCACATTTGGAACCGTAGCTAAAACAATGGATTCATGATTTATTATTTTTTTTATTTCAAGCAAGAAGTTTTCCGGATGTTCGAAAAAATGCAATAAACTGGCAATCAAAACAACTTCGTATGTACTTTTAAATTGGATGTTTTCAAGAAAATCGTTAAAAATAAAATTAACTCCTTTAATATTTTTGATAATATTGCAATAAATCTTACTTGGTTCAACAACATCCAATATCTTAGCAATATTAACAATTTTTTCCGTCATTACGCCGTCAGCCGAACCAATTTCCAATACTGTTTTATCTTTTATATAATCTTTAAAAATATTAAATGCAAAATTAGTATTTACTATATCATAATCATTGTTCACTAAATATTCTTTAGCAACTTTTTCAATTACATTATCCATTTATACAATCTAGTCTCCTGTATTTAAAACCCATTTATCCCTAGTAACAAATAATTTGCTGAATTGTTCTTTATAATTATGTATTCCCCATTTTATGACTTTATCTCTGCTTGAGATTCCAAAATTCAAAAAAATAAATCCTTTATCGAAATAAAAGTTCACCATAAAATCGACTAATCCGATATCAACAACATTTTCTTTTTCTATACTTTTTGCTATATAAAATGTATGGACTATGAAGTCGTTTAACCTGAACATTATATAAGTAGCAATAACTTCCTTACCTCTTTTGGCGGCAAAAACATCTATATCCGATGGAAATCTTTCTATAAGCTCAAAAAATTCATCGATTGTATGGGTCGGTTTTTTTTTATATTTAATTGCTAAATTCTGCTCAACTAATTTATAACATTCTAATATATCCGATTTTTCAACAGCTTTTTCATAAGTTATTCCTAATCTAAGATAGCTTTTTGAACATAAATACTGTTTTGTAGTCTTCCTCAAGCCAAGTCTCAACCTAAACTTATTTATGTCTATAACGGTACTGATTTCTTTTGTGGATAGATTAAACCCTGACTGCCATAAAACGAATGCTACATCTTCAGCGCCGTATTCAAGATTAAAATGCTCGCTTAAAATTATTTCAATATTTATATTCCCTAAATTATTATTGTAAAAATCTTTCATCAATTCCACAATCTCAAATATCTCGGATAGTTTAATATACTTCTTTAATACTATGCCGCCATATGAACTGCCCGGGTGAGAAATAATATTGTTATTCTTTAAAGCTGCCGGAAAAAGCGCAATAATTTTTTCATTTTCATCAAAGAATAACAAAGAATAATCATGGAACCTGTTTTTATGATATTCTAAAAAATGCATTTTATGAAAAATAAAACCGTTTCTGGATTCTTTTTCAATAAAATTATCCCACATATATTTCATGCTATTTGTGTAACTGACAACCTTCATAACCTACTCCCCAGTTTGCATTTTTCGGGTTTGAATCTCAAAAAAACTTCTTTTCTTATTTCCATAGATTCATAAATAGCGCTAAGAAGTTCGACATTTTTTCTGCCCTCCAATCCATCTACCAATAAACTTTTATTATTCAAAATGCAGTCAACAACATGTTCATAATAAGCCTGATGTCCAAAACCATAAACATTTGGAGGATTTACGGAATATTTTTCCATAACTTCGTTATCTGTATCGTTAGCTTCCTCAAAATTCCAGTGAACGATTTTATTCACGGCGAAACCTCCAACTTCAACTGACCCTTTTTCTCCTAAAATAGATATAGAGCCTTCCAAATCTTTTGGCCTTGTAGCTGTAGTCGCTTCTATTATGCCTAATCCGCCGTTTCTAAACTTTAATATTACAGCAGCGGCGTCCTCGGCTTCTATATCTGCTAACGCATGTATGCCCTTTGCAAATACCGAATCAACCCTGCCCATCATCCATTCCAACAAATCTATATAATGGACGGCTTGATTTGTAAGGACGCCTCCATCCATTGCCCAAGTTCCTCTCCAGTTGGCCTGATTATAATATTCCTGCCTGCGCGTCCATCTCACTCTTACGGTTCCAAGAAACAATTTTCCAAATCTTCCGGCATCTAAAGCCTCTTTTAGTTTTATAATCGGCAAATTAAATCTGTTTTGATTTACCACAAACAGCAGACAATTGTTTTTTGCGCAAGCCATAATCATATCATCGGCGCTGTCGATAGTTAAAGCCATAGGCTTTTCTACCAAAATATGCTTGCCGTATTTAGCCAGATTAATAACATGAGACGCATGGTTTCCGCTTTCCGTTAAAACCGATACTACATCTATTTTTTCCTTTTGCATCATTTCGTCCATATCTGTATAATATGGTATTTTAAATTGTTCCCCTATTTTTTTTGCTTTATCTACGACAATATCGCAAACAGAAACTAATCTTGCATTCTTTATCTGATTAAGACCTAAAAGCTCGGAATGTCTTTTTGCTATTCTTCCGCAGCCTACTAAAGCAAATTTAAGCATTTTCCTTCCTCCTTTCTTGATAATCCATAAATAATTTTATAATTTTTAAGGCGCTAATTTTTTTCCAAAATTCTAAAGCATCTCCCCAGTTAAAATTATTTTTCAATATTTTTTTGTAATAAAAATCGGATAAAACACTCTTATCTATTAATTCATGACAGTAAATCCCGCTATTTAAAATATCTTCTACCCAAGGCTTAAGGTCTTTCTGCAGCCATTCTATTAGAGGAGAATTAAAGCCAATTTTGTCTTTTCTAAGCCTAACCCTGTCATCCAAAATCCCTTCCATCGCATATCTTAAAATAGACTTGGTATAATTTCCGTCTATTTTGTCATCATTATCCAATGAAAAAACGAAATTTACTATTCTATAATCCATAAAAGGCATCCTTACTTCTACAGAATTTGCCATTGACACTAAATCAAAATTTTTAAGTATTCTTGGTAATACGGTATAATGAAAATCTTTGTATAATTTCTTTTGTAAATGCGTCCATTTTTTGGGTAAATTTGTATTACTATCGTATTCTTTATTTTTAAATTTTTTATATCTTTCTTTTAAAAAGTTATATAAAAAAGTAGTTTTTATAATTTCTTTAAGAATATTGCCTTTTGCTTTTGGATTTAATGTTAATTCCCTATATAATTTTAACATTTTAACATATTTCCTAAAATTCCAAATTTTAATATCTTTTAAAGCTTCAGTGATATACCAGTTATATCCAGCCAACATTTCATCTGCCCCGTGACCGTCCAAGGTAACTTTTATACCGTCGTCGTGCTGAGCCTTATATACTCTATATGCCGAATCGGGAGAACCCCCATATATGGATTCAAACTTAAATAAAATGTCGTCCATTGTGTTTAACAGGTCTTTTTCCGTGATTTCAATCTTTTTAAGAGGAGTATTTGTAGTTTTTGAAACTATCTCGCTATATATACTTTCATCTAAAAACGTACCCGAAAAAGTATGCGTATAAGCAGTATAGCTTGTTCCGCTGATTTTAGATAATATTGCAACTATAGAACTGGAATCAAGCCCTCCGCTCAAAGAGGTAGCTATGGGAACGTCCGCCCGAAGCCTCAGTCTGCATGAATCTTCAAGCAAACCTAAAAATTTTTCTTTTTTTTCTTTTTTTGATAATTTTAAACTTACGATATTATCTGCAGTATCCCACCACTGACTAATTTTTACCGACTTTCCGTCAAATTTCAAAGTATGGGCTGGAAGAAGATTATGAATATTTTTTAATATAGTTTTGCCGCTTGCCTCTAAATCAAACGGGTCCCTTAATGCAATTTCCAAACCTTCATTATAAATTTCTATTTCTTTATCTGGATATGCCAAAAATGCTTTTAGTTCCGATGCAAACATAAATATATCGGAATCATAATAAAAATATAAGGGTTTTATCCCGAATCTGTCTCGGTTTAATATTATGGATTTATTATTGCTATCATATATCGCTATAGCCCACATTCCGTTAAACTTATTAAAACAGTCTTCCCCCCAGTGGATATAAGAACAAAGGACCACCTCCGTGTCAGAATTAGTTTTAAACCGATAGCCGAGTTTTTTTAATTCTTCTTTAATTTCTATATAATTATAAACCTCACCGTTATATATAATCCACAGACCGCTTTTCTCAAAAGTCATAGGCTGGGCTGCATGTTCTAAGTCTATAATGGCAAGCCTTCTGTGCCCAAACCCTACATTATCGTCAACAAGCAACCTACCGTCATCAGGGCCTCTATGATATAGCGAATTATTCATAACTTCCAGAGATTTCCTGTTGACTTTATTGCCTTTTGAATTATATATCCCGACTATTCCGCACATAATTATTAATTTTTTTTAATAAAACACTATTTATTAAGCGCATATTTCAACCTTTGAAATAATTGTTTTTTCATTTAGCAAAATTTTCCCAATTAAATTTTTAATATTATATTTAAATTTGTTGTTATGGATATAATTATTTTGTTTATATTCAATATAGTTATTACAATTATGATCGCCAAACCCTTCAATATTATAATTATATTTTTCCATTAATTCAAAAATTGTATATCTTTCAATGCCCTGAAGCAATGCAAAATCATCAGAAATTCTCATTTTGATAATATTATTAAATTTTATATTTGATTTTTTATATCTACCAATCGAGTTCGTCGATATTTTTGAACCTGGAATATTTTTCCAAGAAGCAAAATAGTCCCCTTTTTTTTGTTCTTCTTCATTGGGATTCAGAATTTCGTCATAAAACTGTATTCCTAAAAAAAAACAAACCGATTTAATTATTTTAACAGGAGAGCAAACCAGTTCTTCATATTTTATTTCTAAAACATTTGGGTGATTTACAAAAGGCTGTATAGAAGCCACCGACGATAACCATGTTTCTGCAGCATCTAAAAAAGATATGCCTCGTCCCATTAAAGATATTATTACATCTCTCGGATCTCTTATTATATGTATTATTTTTTCCATAGGGAAATATTCTAAAAAATATTTTATCAAATAAATATTTTCCGGCGTCTTTTCTGCCCAAATTATTTTTTCTTTGTTTTGCTTTCCAAGAATTATATTTTTTAATGAATATACAAAATCATTCAATTGTTTTGAAGATTCTAATATTTTCCAAATGTTTTGTCTGTCTAAGCTAAATGATTCTAAATTCCTAAAGATACTTCTGTCTTTGAAATAAGGCGTACTTGAAATTCCAAATCTTTCTATTAAATATTTCCGTTTTTTAATAAGATTAAAGTTTTCAAAAAGAATATTTTTAGAAAATAACCCTAATTCTTCGCCGCAAAATACATTAGGATGTCTATTAAGTATATGCGCTAACAATGTCGAACCTGATGAGCCGGAAGAACATATATTAACAATCATTTTTGTTTGCCGCTCCATAACCATTTAAATAAGTATGCATTCCAAGTAAATGTCAATTCTTTACGAAGAACGCTGTAAAAAGGGGCCAATAGATATATTGGTAATACATAAGAAATTATAGTTGCATAAGCTGCACCAATTATGCCATAATATTTAATAAAAAAAATATTTAACAATATATTCAAGATGGCCCCTAAAATTCTAAACTGCAATCCCACTTTCTGCATATTTTCGGTAATTAAAAAATTTCCTCTTATTGTTCCGTGAAAAACTATAATCCCTGCCCATATATACACTTGCAAAACCTGTGCTGCTTGAACATACTCGCTGCCGTAAAGAAAATTTACAATCCAGCCGCTCAAAAACGTTGTCGCCAAGGCAATAGATACTGACAGTAAAAAGAATAAATCATAAACTTTCTGAATCCTCTGAAAGTATAATTTTGAATTTTGCTTTTTAGCATTAACTATTGCTGGAAATATTGAACTGCTTATAACCATTGGTATAAAATACCAAAATGTGCTTAACTTAACCGCAACGGCATATTCTCCTACTGCTTTATTATTCAACATTTCTTTTATCATAACCTGGTCAATTCCCATATATATTGTTATTGCTATTCCTGATGCTATAAGCGACCAACTGTCTTTCAACAAGTTTTTAGCTGTTTGTTTTGAATACTTCCAAGTCAAAACGCTTAGCTTATTTTTTAAATAAAAATATAATAGAAATATTCCTTTAATAAGCTGTTCGATAACTACGGCTACGGCAAACCATATGACAGACATACCTAATACAATAAAAATCACCCTTGCCGCATATGAAAAAAGACGACCTAAAACATTTGAAATGCCGGAAAATTTTGCTTTTACTTGAGACTGAAAATAATAATCTATTATATTAAAATTAGTAAAAATCTGACCAAAGGCTATTATCATTACTATAACTTCATCATAAACCGATGCGTGGATAATTTCCAAAACGGCAAACACAAATATTAATAATAAAACAGAGCTAAATAACCTTAAAAAAAAAGATGTGCCAAGAATGTTATCTCTGCTTTCCGGCTCTCTTATGATATTTCTGATTATTATCTGGTCAAGTCCAAGAGTTCCAACAGCGCTAAAAAGACTCACAAAACTAATTGCAAAATTTAATAATCCATATTTACCGGGACCTAAATATCTTGCTACCCATATACCTATAAATAAACCAAAAAAAATACTGACTATCTTATCTGCCATCAACCAACCTGTATTAAAAAAATACTTCCTAAACCCTTGATGACCGATTAAAGATTTAATTTTATTAAGCATTAATATTAATTGCTAAATTACAATAACTCAAACTCGCAATGTTTTGATATTTTTTATGCAATTTTATTTTATAATCTATAATTATTTATAACGTAAAGTTGTTAATAACTTCTCTTTCTTTTAAATAAGTCAATATTTTGTCGACGGCTTTGTCTATGCGGCATTCCGCCGTTTTAATCACAATTTCCGAATTTTCAGGCGGCTCGTAAGGCGAATCTATTCCGGTAAATCCTTTGATTTCTCCAAGAAGTGCTTTTTTATAATGCCCCTTAACGTCTCTTTGCTTGCAGACTTCTAAAGGTGTATCGACGTAAACCTCGATAAATTCTTCTTTTTCAAATAAATTCCTGATCGCTTTTCTGGTGTCTTTGAACGGCGAAATAAAAGCGCATAAGGTTATGATGCCGGCATCTACGAACAGTTTTGCGACTTCTCCGACCCTTCTCATATTCTCGGCTCTGTCTTCGGGACTAAATCCCAAGTCTTTGTTTAAACCGTGCCTGATATTATCTCCGTCTAAAAGATACGTATGATAGTTAAGTTTATTTAACCAGAGCTCCAATGCGTTAGCAATGGTAGATTTGCCGGAACAGTTAAGGCCTGTAAACCATATGACGCACGGTTTATGATTTTTTACTATGCATCTTTCGGCTTTCCCTATATCCGTCTTCTGCCAAACTATGTCTGCGGATTTAGTATTAATTTGATTTATACCAGTCATATGACTTCCTTATTCCTTCGTTTAACGGGATTTTCGCCTCCCACCCCAGAGCCTTTAATCTGCCGACGTCCAAGAGCTTTCTCGGCGTGCCGTCGGGTTTAGAGGTGTCGTGCTTTATGCCGCCTTCGTATCCGGTTACATCTTTAATCATAACCGCTAAGTCTTTAAGTTTAATATCTTCGCCGGTTCCTATATTGATAAGCTCCCCTATGTCTTTATAATCGTAGTTGTTCATAAGAAACAAACAGGCGTCCGATAGGTCGTCGACGTAAAGAAACTCCCTGTAAACCTCTCCCGTTCCCCAAAGAAGGATATGGTCATTAAATATACCTGCTTTATTTAAAATATGTTCAATGGATTTTTCGTCTTCAAGATTTATTTCGTTATCTAAGTTAAAACCTAAAGGGCGGGTTTTAATATCATTTATTATAAGGTCGAAATCTTTTTTTTGAAGAAGTTTTCCGAGATGAAACTTCCTTAAAAGCGCCGGTATGACGTGGGCGGTTTCGAGGTTAAAGTTGTCGTTGGGTCCGTAAAGGTTTGTGGGCATAACGGAGATAAAATTAGTTCCGTACTGCTCGTTGTAATACCTGCAAAGTTTAATGGCCGATATCTTGGCGACCGAGTATGCCTCGTTGGTAGGTTCGAGGCTGCCGGATAAAAGGTATTCTTCCTTCATAGGCTGGGGGGCAAGCTTGGGGTATATGCAGGAAGAGCCTAAATTTAAGAGTTTTTTAACTCCGGACTTATAAGAAGAGTGAATTACGTTTAAGGCGATGGATAAGTTGTTGTAGATAAACTCGGCGGAGTAAGTGCTGTTCGCTAGTATGCCTCCTGCTTTGGCGGCGGATAGAAAGACGTAGTCCGGTTTTTCGGAAAAAAAGAAGTCTTCGGTTTCCTTCTGCCTTCTTAAGTCGAGTTCCTTGCTTCTTTTATATGTAAGATTATCAAAACCGTCCCGAGTAAGCTTCCTGAGGATAGAAGAACCGACTAAACCGGTATGTCCCGCTAAATATACTTTAGAATTTCTATCCATCAGCATCCTTCCCTCAGCTTCTCGTGGAAAGAATAGTCGTGGTTAGTATAATTAAAGCCTTTAAGGCGTGAGACTTCTATGCCTTCGCCTTTGGGAGCAATACTTTTAAGCTTCATATCGTAGTCAACCATAATCTTTACAAGTTCCGTAAATGTTACCTTCGGAGACCAGTTAAGTTCTTTAATAGCTTTAGAAATATCTGCCTGCAAGAACTCGACCTCGGTAGGACGAAAATACTTCGGGTCAACTTCTATAACGGTTTCGCCGGCTTTTAAAACGGCATCGTATTTCTTGTCGAAACTTTTTATTATTCCTTTTTCGTCTATGCCTGCGCCCT
>JAKAQK010000042.1 GCA_021822625.1 bacterium
AGCATTTCATACAGCGCATCATATAAAGGACGCAGATACGGATTAATTTTTTCAGAAATATCGCCAGGCAAAAAACCTAATTTTTCTCCGGCCTCTACGGCAGGTCTCGTTAATATAATCCTGTCAAATATATTCTTTTGAAAAAGATTTACCGCACAAGCCATTGACAGATAAGTTTTTCCGGTACCTGCAGGACCGATACCTATTACTATATCGTTTGCGAAAATGGCATCGACGTATTTTTTCTGATTAAGCGTTTTCGGCGAAATTACTTTTTTCTTATGAGTAATAAGAACGGCTTTGTAAAACTGCTCGTGCAAATTTATTGCGGGATTAGATATCTTTGCCTTAGACATCTTTATAATTTCGTCATCGCTTATTCTAATATTTAATCGATATAGATTTACCAAATCATAAATAAACGAACTTGATAATTTAACATTTTCAGTTAAACCGGTAATCATTATGATATTACCTCTTATTGCAGCATTGACCGCAAACTCTTTTTCCACTATGGGCAAAGTATTCAGAGAAATATCCGCGAATCTGTTAAATAGTTCAATATCGCCTAATTCAATTTTTTCTGTATATAGTTTTGTCTTTATCGTCATTTGTACAATTATAGCATAATTGTAAATAAAGTAAAATTTTATAAACTTCTTTAACAATAGAGCATAATGCAGTAAAAGAAATTAATATTAAACTATTAACCTTGATTTAAATTTGCTTAAATTCTGTTTAATTCTATTTAACTCTATTTAACTCTATTTAACTCTATTTAACTCTATTTAACTCTATTTTTTTTAGCAATATTATTATATAAAAATTTTAACATTTCATTTTTAACGGCGACAGAAGCTCCTGCATAGGACAAAACGCCAGTAAATAAAGCTAATATTATGATCAAAAACAGATTTAATCCGAGACGCATACTTTCAATAATCACAAATTCAACCAGAAAACCCATAACAATCCCTGCGAATATCGTCTTCAAAAAAGATATAGAAAATTCTTTATCCAATTTAAATTTATTTTTTTTGCTTATTTTATTAAGCAGAAAAAAATAATTAAATATTAGAGAAATACTTGATGCTAGAGCTAAACCGTCTACGCCTAAAATTTTCATTAAAATGACGGCGAGTATAATATTGATTATTAAAGCATATATAGCCGCATTAACCGGCGTTTTTGTGTCTTTCATCGAATAGAATACGGGAACTACAGTTTTTAATAATGCAGATGCCCATAATCCTACGATGAAAAATAATAATACGGAAACGGTCTGCTTTGCGTCGAAACTGTTGAATAATCCATGCATATATATTATATCTACTAACTGGCTTCTAAGAAGTATTAACCCGATACTTGAAGGAATAATTATAAAAAACATCAGCGATGTTGCAAAATTAAAAGAATGCCGTATTTCTTCGCTGTTTTGCCTTGCGAAAGAAGCTGACATTACCGGAAAAATTGCAGTTTGCAGAGCAATAGCAAATACTCCGAGAGGGAATTGATAAAGCCTATCGGCATAATAAAGATAGGAAATGCTTCCGACAGGCAAAAATGACGCCAGCAGCGTATCGAACAATAAATTTAATTGTATGACTGCCATCCCAAGGAGAGAAGGGGTTAAAAGCTTAAAGACCGTCTTAACATCTTTATTTTTAATATGAAATCTAAATCCTAATTTTATTTTTTTATGCTTTATATAATAAATTTGAGACGATAATTGCAGGATGCCCCCGATTATCACTCCAATAGCCAACGCTACAATCTTAAAATGAAAAAAAGACCTTAAGAATAGTGCGCTGAGTATTAGCGCTATATTTAAAATTATAGGATAAAAAGCGCCGGGACCATATGAACCGTGTACATTTAAAATTCCTGCGAAAAAAGCCGTAAGACCTATTAAAATTATGTATGGGAACATAATCCTAGTTAAAAAAACCGTAAGACTATATTCTAAATGTTTACCGATGAAACCCGGGGCGGTTATAGTAACAAAAAAAGAGGAAAAAATAACTCCCAATAGCGATAATATCAGAAGTATGACAAAAAGAATCGTAAAAACAGTCATTAAAAGGTCTTCCGACTGTTCTTTAGATTTATTAACAATATTGTCTGAATAAACAGGAATAAAGGCGGCAGAAATTCCTCCTTCGCCAAAAAGCCTTCTAAGAAGATTCGGTATCCTAAAGGCTACAAAAAATGCATCCGTAAAATAACCTGCGCCGAAAAAATACGCTATGGCGACATCGCGCAGCAAACCCAAAATTCTGCTGATAAATGTATAAAAAGAAACTACCGATAAATTTTTTAGAATTTCTTTATTTTGAGATCCGGCAGCCATTCAATGTTAAAATAATTAATAAAACAAATAAATACTAAATATTTAGATAAGTACATTATAAATGACAAAGCAGTTCTATTATATAAATAGATTACATCATAAATAAGTCTTATTATATCTTATAGTTAAATGTAATTATCTATCAATATTTCGGCTATCTGGACAGCGTTTAATGCAGCGCCCTTCCGTACATTATCGGCTACGACCCATAAATTCATACCGTTTTTAATTGATAAATCCCGCCTTATTCTGCCGACATACACATCGTCGCTCCCGCTAACCATGGTTTGATAGGGATATCTTTCATCTGCATTATCGCTAAAAATATCGTCAATAATTTTTACGCCTTTAGCGTTAGACAATAATAATTGTATATCTTTAATATCAAAATTATTTTCAGTTTCAATATTAATAGATTCTCCATGGCAAAACATTACGGGAACTCTCACTGCCGTAGCGCATATCCCTATATTTTCATCATGAAATATTTTATGTGTTTCATCCACCATTTTAATTTCTTCTTTGGTATACCCGTTTTCGCTAAAAACATCTATTTGCGGAATACAATTAAATGCGATTTGCACCGGAAATTTCTCAGGAGATGCTTCGCCTTTAGAATTTAATATATCCACAGTTTCGTAAAATAATTCGTCTATAGCTTTTTTACCGGCGCCTGAAGTAGACTGATACGTTGAAACCACAATTCTTTTAATTTTATATTTATCATGAATAGGTTTTAAAGGAACAAGCATCTGTATTGTAGAACAGTTAGGGTTTGCAATTATATTTTTATTACTGAAATATTTAATATCCTCAGGGTTTACCTCCGGAACAATCAGAGGAATGTCTTTATCCATCCTGAAAAAAGACGTATTATCAATAACAACCGCACCTTCTTTGGCAGCGATGGGACTATATTTAGAACTTGCCGCCGCACCAGGGCTTGAAAGCACAATATCTATGTTATGTAATTTAAAATAATCTTCAGACACCGGTTCGACTGCATAATCCGTTCCCCTAAATTGGATAAGTTCTCCGGCAGAATGTTCCGAAGCCAGCAAAAAAAGATTATTTACCGGAAACTCTCTTTCCTGTAAAATTTCTATCATCTCCCTGCCTACAAGACCGGTTGCCCCTAATATTGCAATATTATATTTATCTTTTTTCATTATTATATTTTATAAATAAATAATAAGAATTATAATTTTATAAGTTTATAAGTATATAAGTTACACGTGTACTGCATTTTTTAATTCAGATAAAACAGCTTCTCCCATTTGAGATGTGCCCACCAATTTTAGACCTGCCGCTCCGGAATATATATCAGGCGTCCTATAACCGTTTTTAATAACATTTTCAACGGATTTTTCAATATAATCTGCAAGATTATCCTCATCAAAACTATACCTAAGCATCATAGCAACGGAAAGAATGGTTGCTAACGGATTTGCTTTATTTTGTCCGGCAATATCTGGAGCGCTACCGTGAATAGGTTCGTACATACCTTTTTTCCCGTTTAAACTTGCAGAAGGAAGCATTCCTATGGAGCCGGATGCCATTGAAGCTTCATCACTCAATATATCTCCAAACAGATTAGTGGTCACTATAACATCAAACGATGTAGGCTGTTTAATAAGCTGCATGGAACAATTATCGACATACATATTGGACAGTTCGACTTCGGGATAGCTCTTTGAAACATTTGCCACAACGTTTCTCCATAGTTCTGTAGATTCTAAAACATTTGCCTTATCGACCGATAAAACTTTCTTCCTTCTTTTCATAGAAATATCAAAAGCTATCTTTGCGATTCTTTCAATTTCTTTAGTAGTATAAACAAGCGTATTAAATCCTTTTTTAGAACCGTCCGGCAAATCTTCAACGCCGCGGGGCTGTCCGAAATATATTCCGCCGGTAAGTTCTCTGACAATAAGCATATCTGTGCCGCCTACAATATTTTTTTTCAGCGGAGAAGCGTCTATCAAATCATCATATACCTTTGCCGGACGCAAATTTGCGTACAAATCTAATTCATATCTTAAACCTAACAGCGCTTTTTCCGGTCTTAATTCTATCGGAAGAGGCTCCCATTTAGTACCTCCAACCGCTCCGAATATGACAGCATCTGAATCTTTTGCTATTTTAAGGGTTTCATCGGTTAACGGCTTTCCGTATGCATCATAAGAAGCGCCGCCGACAAGCCCTTCTTCAATTTCATAATTTATTGAGTTTAAATCTAACAGATATTTTAAGACCTTTACCGCCTCTTTTGTGACTTCAATCCCTATGCCGTCTCCGGCAAATAACGCAAGTTTCATCATTTTTTAAGTTCCCCTTCTTTTTTTACCCTTTTTCTGGCATGTTCCATTAATCCTCCTGCAACGACTAACTCAGCCATAAATTTAGGTATAGGTTTCGCATATATAGTAATATTTTTAGTTATATTTTTAATCTCTCCTTTATCGGTATCTACTTCAAGGACATCTTCGGAATCTATAGAATCGGTATCGGCTTCTAGAATTAAAAGTCCAATATTAAAAGAATTCCTATAAAATATCCTTGCGAAACTTTTTGCAATCACTAAAGGGACGCCCGATGCTTTTATAGCGATAGGCGCATGTTCTCTTGAAGAACCGCACCCAAAATTGACGCCTGCAACAATAAAATCTCCCTTATTGACTTTGGATGCAAACGATGGGTCGGCGTCTTCCATACAGTGCTTTCTTAAATTTTCGGGGTCGGAATCATTTAAATATCTTGCAGGGATTATAGCATCAGTGTCTATATTATCCGCGAATTTAAATACTTTGCCTTTTAATAACATAGGAATACCTCTAATATTTTATTTAATTTATTTATAGCCAAATACTTCATTCCTCAACAGTTTGGAGTTCAAATTAAGCAATTGCAAAACATACTTTCACAGTATGCAGTATAAGCAATATAGCGTACGAAACTATACCGAAGAGGCGCTATAATTTTTTTCCGTTTAACAATTATACTTACGCGACTTCATCCGGCGACGATATCTTGCCGGTTATAGCCGAAGCAGCGCATACGGCAGGATTCGCAAGATACACCTCGCTCGTTATATCACCCATTCTTCCTTTGAAATTTCGATTGGTCGAAGATATAGCTCTTTCCCCGTCTGCAAGGATACCCATATAGCCGCCTAAACAAGGTCCGCAGGTTGGAGTGCTTACTACCCCTCCTGCATTCATAAATATGTCTATAAGTCCTTCTTTTTCAGCCATCAGATATATCTCCGGCGTTGCGGGTATTACTATTAATCTGGTGTATTTTGCTATTTTTTTACCCTTTAATATTGAAGCGGCAATCCTTAAGTCTTCTATTCTGCCGTTAGTGCATGAGCCGATTACCGATTGGTCTATTTTAATATTTTTAGCGGATGCTTCTTTAACATCCACGCTATTTTCAGGAAGATGCGGAAATGCTACCTGAGGATTTATTTTAGTAGTATCATACTTTAACGTTTTTAAATATTGCGCGTCAGGGTCGCTTTTGTACATTATATAGTCTCTTTTAGCTCTTCCGGAGATGTATTCTTCGGTAATCTCGTCCGGTTCAAATATTCCGCTTTTAGCTCCGGCTTCTATTGCCATATTAGAAATAGAAAATCTGTCTGCCATAGTAAGATATTTAAATGTTGTGCCGGAAAATTCCAGCGCCATATAATTGGCTCCTTCAACGCCGATTTTGCCTATGAGAAAAAGTATTAAATCTTTACCCGATACCCATTTATTGGGTTTTCCGTCAAAAATGACTTTTATAGAATACGGAATCTTAAGCCATGCTTCTCCAAACGCCATTGCATAAGCTAAATCCGTCGACCCGACGCCCGTTGAAAAAGCGCCTAAAGCTCCGTAAGTGCATGTATGAGAGTCTGCGCCTATAACGAGGTCTCCCGGGAGCACTATTCCCTGTTCCGGCAAAAGAGCATGCTCAATGCCAACCTCGCCGCTTTCGAAATAATATTTTATATTATATTTTTTTGCAAATTCTCTTAATGTTTTTGCCTGTTTAGCGCTTGCTATATCTTTATTTGGAACAAAATGGTCTGGGACAAGCGCTATTTTTTCATTGTCAAAAACATCGCACACTCCAATCGTATCAAATTCTCTTATCGCTATCGGAGCCGTTATGTCGTTCCCTAATGCAATATCCACTCTTGCGCTTACAATATCTCCCGGAGAACATGATTCTAAATCGGTATGGGCAAGAATTATTTTTTCTGTAATCGTAAGCGGATTAGACATAAAATTTACCTCGTTAATAATAAAATTTATTATATTTTTTTTAGCTATATATTATATATATTGTATTAATATCTAATTAACATCTATACGTTATGTTGCGTATTATTATGCGCGATAAACTGAATCACATTCCCTTTCCGAAATATTTTCTAAATTTTTATTATATACATAATGTTTGTTTAAACAGTTAATGTATGCTTTAGCGCTGGCAACGACAATATCGGTGTGGGCGCTTCTTCCCGTAAAGTGAATATTTGCATCTTCAATAGTAACGCTGACGTCGCCCTGAGCCTGAGTAGTTCCCCTGATAGATTTTACTTCATAACCTATTACGGCGCAGTTTGAACCGGTTATTTTTCTTATTGAATTGTAAACGGCATCCACAGGTCCGTTACCCCATTCGGAGGATGTTTTTAAATCTCCGTCTACCGCAACCTTCACCATAGCAAGCGGAGTAACCGTATCCCCGCATACAACATTAACATATTTCAGTTCATACTTTTCAAAATGTTTAGAATTTTTTGCAACTAATGAATCTATGTCTTCGTCGTATATATCCTTTTTCCTGTCCGCTAACGCCTTAAATTTTATAAAGGCCTTGTCTATTTCGTCTTCGCTCAGCAAATATCCCAGCGATTCAAGTCTTTCTTTAAACGCGTGTTTGCCTGAATGTTTCCCGAGCACCAATTCGTTAGACTGTCTTCCGACCAATTCCGGAGTCATTATTTCATATGTGGTTTTTTCTTTTAAAACACCGTCCTGATGAATACCTGCTTCATGAGCGAATGCGTTTTTCCCTACAATGGCTTTATTCGGCTGAACAGAAATACCCGTAGTATAAGTGAGCAGCTGCGAAGTTCTGTATAATTCCGAAGTTTTAATATTTGTTTCTGCATTATATATATCTTTTCTGACATTAAGCGCCATAACGATTTCTTCTAATGCCGCATTTCCGGCTCTTTCTCCTATGCCGTTAATGGTACATTCGATTTGATTGGCTCCTGCAAGTATAGCAGATAGAGAATTAGCGGTTCCGAGTCCAAGATCGTTATGACAATGTACGCTTAAAATAATATTTTCAATCCCTTTCACTTTAGTTTTCACGTCTTTTATAAAATTGTAAAATTCAAAAGGCGTTGCATAACCGACCGTATCTGGAATATTCAACCTTGTAGCCCCTGCTTTTATAACTTCTTCTAATACTATTTTTAAAAAATCTAAGTCAGTCCGTGAAGCATCTTCGGCAGAAAATTCAACTTCTTCAACAAAAGACTTCGCATATCTTACCATATTAGTGGCTTTTTCAAGCAAAGTTTCGCGCGTCATTTTTAGTTTATATTTTAAATGCACGTCTGATGTAGCGATAAATGTGTGTATTACCGGTTTTTCAGCAAATTTTACGGCGGAATAAGCCCTATATATATCTTTTTCGTTAGCTCGTGCAAGTCCGGCTATTTCAACATTTTTTATTTCTTGCGCAATAGCTTTTACAGCCTCAAAATCACCGTCTGAAGCTATAGGAAAACCGGCCTCAATCGTATTAACTCCAAGTCTTGCAAGTTGACGGGCAAGATTAAGTTTTTCTTCAATATTCATGCTTGCGCCAGGAGACTGTTCTCCGTCCCTGAGCGTTGTATCAAATATTCTTATAGCTCTTTTATTTTTATCATACTCCATTTATTAAACCTCTCTTATGCAAAATAGGATGCAATAAATATGTTTCGGCAAAGAAAATATTTAATTTTTATGTTATGAGAATGTTATTTGTTTTAATTTGCGTACTATATTGCAATTAATTATATTCTGCTATTATGCAACTTTTATATATCTTTTATATATTGTTATCTTCCTTTTTGATTTTTATCTTATCATTATTAAGATAAAAATACAATAGCGGCGAAATAAAGCAATATACAAAAAAAATCAAAAAAAACATAATGACCGGCTTGATTATTATGATTATTATCATTAATGATGCTAGAGCGAGAATTTCGAAAGGCCTTTTCTTAAAAAAACTTAAATCTTTCATAGCATAATAGCTTATGTTGCTTATCATTAAAAGCCCGAGCAGCGGCATGATAATCATCATTGCTATATGCTCATTTACGGCAATGTTAAAATATGCAATAACGAAAATAGTAAAAACTACCATCCCCGCTGCCGCCGGAGAAGGCAATCCAGTAAATTTTTTGTTTTCTACAGAATTTACTTGAACATTAAATCTGGCTAGCCTTAATGCTGCGCCGATAAAATATACAAATATAAGCGCCCATCCTATTCTCCCGAAATTTTTTAATTGCCATGTATATACTAATATTGCCGGAGCAGCGCCAAATGCTATTAAATCTGACAGCGAATCATATTCTATGCCAAATTTTGAACTTGTATTAGTTATTCTCGCAACCTTTCCGTCTAAGCCGTCCAATAAAATTGAAATTACTATAAGCCAACCCGCAATATAAAATTTACCGTCAATAGAATTTATTATTGAATAGAATCCAGAAAATAATGATAAACTCGTAATGAGGTTGGGAAAAAAATATATGCCTTTATTTCTGCCGAGCACAAAAAACTCATCAGCCGTCTTAGTTAATTTATTTTTATAATGCTTAAAATGAATGTTATATTCCTGCTTATTCTTCAACTTACCTTGCCTATTAAAGTTTTACCGGCATACACTTTGTCGTTTACTTTCACATAGGCAATAAAATCCGGCGGCAGATATAAATCCATTCTTGAACCGAATTTAATAAGTCCAAACCGAGCGCCGGCGACAACTCTTTCGCCTTTATTAATTTTACAGACTATCCTTCTTGCTACAAGTCCGGCTATCTGCACAAATGCTATAATCGTTTTGCCGTTGTTATGATATGCGCTTTTGGTCATGTCGGAGCCGCATGGAGCGTCTATTTCTAAAATTACCGCATTATATTCATTTTCCAATGAAGCTTTATCTAAATTTGCAGAAAAAAATTTTCCTTTATTATATTTTATTTCCAATACATTGCCGGAAATAGGAATTCTATTTACATGAACATTAAACAGCGACATAAAAATACTTATTTTAAAAACATCTTTTTTAAGATATCTATCGTCGTAAATTTTTTCTGCATAAATAATCTTGCCGTCGGCAGGCGATATGATTTCATTTTTATCTGCCGATGCTTGCCTTTCCGGGTCTCTAAAAAAATAAATGCTAAAGAGGAACAAAATAAAAAATATTGCCGCGAAACCTGCAAAAATATATCGCAGACCATTTGCGTTAATATTTAGTATTAAATATAAAGATATAAAAATAACAAAACACACTAAAGGAAATATTATTAACTTTATACCCTCTTTAGCAATCAATTTCATAAATATCAATAGTCTTAAGATAATACTTAGTCTTATTGGTCTTATTGTCGTGTTATTGACAACCTGTTATTATCAATTTGCTCAGTATAGTTAATTATAATATAAGGATAAGGTAATAAGGCATTCTAAATTAATGCCAGTCATCCGTTATTAATTTCCTTTATTAATTCTTAGTCTGATCTACTATTTTATTTTTAGTAATAAAAGGCATCAGCGATCTTAATTTTTTACCGACTTTTTCAAGCGGATGGTCTTCTCCTCTTTTTGTTAAACCGTTAAAAGTAGGTCTATTTACTTCATTTTCTACCATCCATTCAGACGCAAATTTACCCGACCTTATTTCGTCAAGAATCTTCTTCATTTCTGCTTTGATATTTTCATTAATTATTCTAGGCCCCCTCGTTATATCGCCGTATTGAGCGGTATTGCTTATTGAATACCTCATGTTGCTAATTCCGCCTTCGTAAATAAGGTCTACTATTAATTTCATTTCATGAATACATTCAAAATAAGCGCTTTCTTCTTCGTATCCCGCTTCAACAAGTGTTTCAAATCCTGCCGTCATTAGTGCGCTCAAACCTCCGCAAAGCACCGCCTGTTCTCCGAACAGATCGGTTTCTGTTTCTTCTCTAAAGGTACTCTCAAGAATTCCTGCTCTGCCTCCGCCTATACCGGAAGCATAAGCTAATGCCATATTTTTTGTATTTCCGGAGAAATCATTTTCGACTGCAATTAAATCCGGCACTCCTCCGCCGTTTTCAAATTCGCGTCTCACTAAATGACCCGGCCCTTTTGGCGCAACCATAAAAATATTTATATTTTTAGGAGGGGTTATTTGGCCGAAATGTATGCTGAATCCGTGGGCGAAAGCCAGATACTTCCCCTCTTTTAAATTTGGTTCTATTTCACTTTTATAAATCTTGCCGTGAAGCTCGTCAGGCAAAAGAATCATGATAATATCCGCTAATTTAGATGCTTCTGCAACGGTATAGACTTCAAAACCCGCGTTCTTAGCCTTCATATAAGAAGGACCATCGGCTCTTAATCCCAAAATAACCTTAACGCCTGAATCTCTAAGATTTAGCGCATGCGCATGACCTTGTGAACCATATCCTATAATTGCAACGGTTTTTGATTGAATTAATCTTAAATCAGCATCTTTATCATAATAAATATTCATACATCCTCCATGTAATAATTAATAGTAAAACTGTTCTATTAATATTTTTATGTTATTGTTATATTTATATTAAATTTTTTTAATATTCTAATATTAAAATTTATTTATTTATATAAAAGACTGAATAGATTTAAAATATTTATTTTTTAGACCTTGTTATAGCTATTGTTCCTGTTTTAACAATATCTTTAATACCTATAGGTCTTATCAGCTCAATAAATGCTTCCATTTTTTTGGCTGAGCCGCTAAATTCCAAAACATAAGCATTGCGGCTTACATCAACAATTCTTGCCTCAAATATTTCTTTGATGCGAAATATTTCATTTTTAGTAGAATCATCGGCATTTACTTTCACAAGAATTGTCTGCCTCATCACTGATTCATCATCCGTAAGCTCCTGAACTTTGATGACATTGATAAGTCTGTTTAGCTGTTTCGTAATTTGCTCTAATATTTGCTCATCGCCGTAAGTAGATATTATCATTTTTGATTCATCTTTCTCAAGCGTTCCTGCGACGCTTATTCCGTCTATATTAAATCCTCTGGCAGAAAAAAGTCCTGCTACCCTTGCCAGCACACCGGACTCATTCTCAACAAGTATAGATAAAATATGGTTTTTTTCCATCATATTTTCCCTTTAATTATTGTAAAAATTTAATTAACAAAAATAAATAATTATATCCCGTTAAGTATCTGCAATATAAATCTTAGCAAAAATTGCAGCGAATAATTAGTGCACACGCAAAAAAATACTTCATGCTACCACACTCAGACGGTTATACAAGCAGCATTCCCGTAATCGGATAACCTGGCGCAACTATAGGATAAACCCCTTCTTCTTGAGCAACAACAAAATCCATAATAACGGGTTTTTTTATAGATAATGCTGTTTTTAAAACATCTTCCACCTGTTCCGGTTTGTTCGCCCTTAATCCGACGGCGCCATAACTTTCCGCCAATTTAACAAAATCCGGGTTTACGTTTAATTTAGAAAATGAATATCTCTTCTCATAAAATAATTCCTGCCACTGCCTTATCATGCCAAGAAAATTATTATTTATTATCACTATTTTCACGGGCAGATTGTACTGAACGGCAGTAGCTAATTCCTGTATATTCATTTGAATACTGCCGTCTCCGGCGATGTCAAATACCATCTTGTCCGGAAATGCTACCTGAGCGCCGATAGCCGCAGGAAATCCATATCCCATAGTTCCTAATCCACCGGAGGTTAATAATGATCTTGGGTTTTTAAATTTATAAAATTGTGCAGCCCACATTTGATTCTGCCCGACTTCTGTTGCTATAATAGCCTCTCCGTCGGTCAATTCATATATTTTTTCAACTACAAACTGCGGTTTTATGACATCAGTCATTTTATATGAAAGAGGATGCTCATATTTATACATATTAAGTTCTTCTAACCATTTCATTCTTTTATATTGTGTTGATTCAATTTCTTTTGATTTTAACGATAAAATTTCCAACATACTGTTTAAAACAGATTTAACATCTCCCACAACAGGGATATCTATTTTAACATTTTTGCCTATAGAAGACGGGTCTATATCAATATGGGCAAACTTCGCCTTTCCTCCGAATTCGTCTACTTTGCCGGTCACCCTATCGTCAAATCTTGAACCAATCGCTACAATAAAATCTGCATTTGATATACCTGTGTTAGCTGCATAAGTTCCATGCATCCCAAGCATTCCAAAAAACAAAGCGTGTTCCGACGGAAACCCTCCAAGCCCAATTAGAGTGGAAACAATAGGCATATCTAACATTTCTGCAATTTCTTTAAGCTCATTAGCGGCGTTTGAACTTATAACCCCTCCTCCAATATAAAACATAGGCTTTTCAGCCTTCAATAGTTCATCGACGACCTTTAATATTTGAACGTGATGACCAAAATAAGTAGGATTATAACTTCGCATTTCAATACTCTCAGGGTAATCAAATTCTGCAACGTTCGAAGAGATATCTTTAGGGATGTCTATAAGTACTGGGCCTGGTCTTCCCGTTGAAGCAATATAAAAAGCTTCTTTAACAATTCTTGCAAGATCTTCTACATCTCTTACTAAATAATTGTGTTTTGTGCAAGGTCTTGTTATCCCGACCGTATCGGCTTCTTGAAAAGCGTCATTGCCTATTAAGCTTGTCGGAACCTGTCCGGTAATAATTACCATAGGAACAGAATCCATATATGCAGTAGCAATCCCGGTTATCGTGTTAGTCGCGCCTGGTCCTGAGGTTACCAATACAACGCCGACTTTGCCGGTAGCCCTGGCATAACCGTCCGCAGCATGCGCCGCGCCCTGCTCATGACGTACCAAAATATGATTTAATTTATCTCTATAATTTAAAAGCTCATCGTAAATATTGAGTACAGCGCCGCCCGGATACCCGAAAATTGTATCTACGCCTTCTTTTAACAAGCTTTCAATAAGAATTTTAGAACCTGTCATTAATTGTTTTTTATTCTCTTTAATCATTTTTTCACCTTTCTATTTACAATTGCCCCCTCGTCAGCTGATGAAACAATATCAGAATATCTTGATAGATAACCATAATCTATCTTTTTCTCTTTTTTCTTCCAGTTTAATTTTCTAAGACTTAATTCGTTATCGCTGAGGAGCACGTTAAGTTTTCTTTCGTTTATATCAATTTCAATTCTATCGCCTTCGTTAACAAGGGCTATAGGACCGCCTTCCTGAGCTTCAGGAGAAATATGTCCGATGCATGGGCCCCTAGTGCCTCCTGAAAACCGTCCGTCTGTTATGAGGGCAACTTTGTCTCCTAATCCCATGCCGACTATTTGTGAAGTGGGCGCCAGCATTTCTCTCATGCCTGGTCCTCCCTTCGGCCCTTCATATCTTATAACTACAATATCCCCCGGTTTTATTTCTCCTGCGGATATACTCTTCATAGAATCTTCTTCGCTGTCAAAAACTCTGGCGCTCCCTGTAAATTTCATCATGGAAGGACCGACGCCGCTTGATTTTATTATAGCCCCCTTGGGAGCTAAATTACCATATAATACGGCAATTCCGCCTTCAGTTCTGTAAGGATTGTCGATTTTTCTAATTATTTCGTTGTTTACATATCTGACCCCGTCAATTATTTCTTTGACTGAAAGCCCGCTTACATTTGTTGAATCTTTTACAAGCGACCTGAGTTCATATAAAAGCGCTGGAATACCGCCTGCAAAATCTAAATCCTCCAGAAAATATTCTCCAGCCGGTCTTAAACTTGATAGCTGCGGAGTTTTTCTAGAAATTTCGTCGAAAAGATTTAAATCTAATTTTATTCCGGCTTCGTTGGCTATTGCAAGCAAATGCAAAACTGAATTAGAAGAACCGCCAAGCGCAACATCTACCATAATAGCATTGTGAAGCGCATCCATTGTAACAATATCACGCGGCAGTATATTTTCTTTCACTAAATCTACTATCCTAATTCCGCTTTCGAATGCCATCCTTTTTTTAATCGCAGAGCCTGCCAACGCAGTTCCTGCGCCCGGCAGCGACATTCCCATAACCTCTGTAAGACAAGCCATAGTATTTGCGGTATATAATCCCTGACATGAGCCCTGACCCGGACATGCGCACATTTCAAGGTTCATAAGTTCATTTTCGGATATTTCGTTTACTTTATATTTTGCAACGGCTTCGAATGTGTCTCTGACAAAAGAAAGTCTCGTGCCGTGATAATGTCCGGAAAGCATAGGCCCTGCAGTTACGACTATTGCCGGTATATTAAGCCTAAGAGCCGCCATAAGCATACCCGGCGTAATTTTGTCACAGTTTGTAAGCAGTATCAAACCATCGAGAGAATGGGCCTCTGCAATAGTCTCTACCATATCCGCTATAAGCTCGCGTGATGGCAGAGAATAATGCATTCCTTTATGCCCCATGGCTATCCCGTCGCAAATCCCGGGTATGCCGAAAATAAAGGGGTGTCCACCGTTGCTATATACCCCGTTTTCAGCTGCTCTTTCAAGGTCCCTCATTCCTACGTGTCCCGGTATGAGATCTGTAAAACTTGAAGCAATCCCTATAAAAGGTTTGCGCATTTCTTTATTTGTAATACCTGTTGCATATAGCAACGCTCTATGCGGCGTTTTATCGACGCCTTTTTTAATATTATCGCTTTTCATGATATCACCCGTTAATCATATTTGATTTAATCATCTGATTCATAACATCATTTCCGTTAAGTTTTTTAAGTTTTAATTCTTTTATTGTTTTTTGCTCTTCAGGCGTCAAAAAAGGTTTTGTAGTAAATTTATCTAATTTTTTATCTATATCTATATGTTCTTCGTAAATTTTTTTAAAATCTGAATTTGTTTGTATTAAAACATCTGCAATCTTTTGTTCATCGTCATCAAGCCATTGCATACTATGACCTCCAAATTTTAAAAATTATATTGTTAATATTTTAAAAAGCTCCGCCGCTATATACATAAACAGGCGAAAGACCCGCTATATCTTGAAAATCCGACTGTTCTTTCTTATCATACTTATCATCGACGTCACCGGCGAATTTATTGATAGCAATTATTCCGGATAAATATGCCAATCTCAAATTATCGACGACTTCTATTTTTACTCCGGCGTCGTTAAATAACCGAATATTTTCATTTAAGTTGCATTTATTGTAACTGCCTAAAAAAACAAAATTAGATTTAATATTTAACTGAACAATTGAACAAGTTATTTCATTTATATTGCCTGTTTCCAAATTTTTAAATTTTTTAATGATGCCGTCTTCTATCTTATAAATTTCAAAGTAAAATTTGTCTTTTATAAATTCTTTTATAACGGTAAGATAAAACTTATCGTTTTTATTTATATACGAATAAGCGCATGCATATAAACTTTCTACTAGATCG
>JAKAQK010000043.1 GCA_021822625.1 bacterium
TTGCAAACATAAAATAATTATTCAAATAATTATAAATAGTAAAACTTATAAATAGTAAAACAATGTCCAGATAAAAAATTAACATCTTGATATCGTAAAATATCAAGATGTTAATTATAAATTTACTCCGGTGGAGCCGCCCATTAATAAAAAACAGAGCAAACAGCCTGAATGCCGCTTAAAAATAACCTGCTTCAACATATCATAATAATATGACGGCTAAGGCTGCACGACACCGATATTTTTATAAAAATATTTAATATTTAAATAAATTAAGAAGCTTTAAGAGTGCTATAAAGAGGTTTTACATTATCGGAAGAAGTGTCTTCAAAATCTTTCTTTACTCCGAGAGATATAAGACAATTGACTAAATCGTGATAGAATCTAGCAACCTTAACAGTACCGGTTTTTCTTCCAACTTCTTCAAGAAAATTAATCTTATCGGTAGCCTTACCCATACCCCTTTCCACAATAGCGCCGGCATGACCGAATGCAACGCCGTCCGGCATATTTTCCTGAAATACGCCTGAAACAAATATTGCGAGAGGCTTAGTATATCCGCCTTTCAAGATTAATTCCGCAACCTGTTCTTCATATGTTCCTCCAGGTTCGCCAAGAATTACGCAGGCATTAACATTAGTATCTTTTTCCAGTTCCGGCAGCACATCCGCAAAAGTCGTGCAGGATATAACGTCTCCTCCCAGAGCAAGAGCCATATATATGCCGTATCCGCGTCTTTTAATCATTTCGGAAGTAGTTACCGTTAGACCGCCGCTCTTTGATAAAACAACTACTGAACCTTCTTTAAAAGCAATGCTCGGGTCTTTTCCGCCGATTGCGCCTATTCTGCCGACCGATGGCACAAAACACCCTAACGAGGTGCCTCCTATAACGGTCACTCCTTTAGATTTAGCTATTTCATAAATAATAATAGAATCTCTGATAGGAACATGCTCCGTTATTATATACATAAGTTTTATACCGTGGTGAATCAATTCCATTACCGCATCCAGAACAGAAGTGGGCGGCACATATATAAGCCCGGTATTTACCGTTTTTTTAAATTCCGGAACTGCGAGCGCTTCTTTAACTGTATCAAAAACAGGAACCTTCAGCGCATCGTTGGGAATTCCGCCTTTACCCGGAGTAACTCCGCATTGTACTATGCCCGGATAAAGTTTTTCAGATTCTATTACAACCTGCGAAGCTTCTCTTCCTGTAATCCCGATAACTATAACGCCCGTCTCGTCATTTAAATATTTAGTGCCTTTCATAATTTAATTATCTCCATGTCTGTTATAATCTGATATTTAAATAATTTTTCTTTCTTTTAATATATCGTAAAGTTTCTGAGGAGCAGCCGTTAAAGGAAGCTCTGAATCATAAATTACAGCTTCTATATTATTTTTTACAAAACAATCGTTTAGCATCTGCAATCCTTTTTTGTATTCAGGACCGCTCCTTCTTACAACCCAAATTATTCCTTTAGGAAAAGTCCCCGCCTCTATCATTTCTTCAATAGCGGAAACAAGACCTTCTCCAAGCGTTACGTCAATTCTGGTATTGCTTGCAGTGCCTCCGCAGACGAGGACGGCTTTTAATCCCGGCTTGGATAAAATTATTTTGGTTATTTTATTCATTTTTTCCGCCGGCGGATTGCCGCCGATATCTGTCAGATTTGCCGGTTTTAATCCAAGTGCGATAACCGTTTCGGCAGTGATTGTAGAGCCGCCGCCGCCGAAAGTCATAAGAGCGATATTGCCGTCAAGTTCAACATAAGAACCCGCTTTCCCCCGATGGTCGTCCCTATCTATAAGATGAGCTGCCGATTCCCTTTCCGTTAACGGTCTTCCCATTGCCCCTCTTGCCGAATATATCTTCGACGGCGCGATTCTTGCGTCGTCGTCGATTATTATTACGGCATCAAGAGCAAGTATTTTTTGTTTTCCAGGTACTTTCTTATCCTCAACGATAGCTATCGGATTAACTTCCACCAGCCTTGCTTCTGAACTCCAGAAACCGTGATACATATTTGCTACGACTTCCGAAAGCTGCCTTAGAATTTCTTTATCCTGCAATCCGATCTCAAGAAGAATCTCTCTGACTTTGTAAGCAAAAAGCCCTTCCAGCGGGTCGATATCAAACGTAAAAATTTTTGCAGGCTCCTGTTCTTCTATCTCCATTCCGCCTTGCAAGGAAATTACAAGTACGGGTCTTCTATGTTTTGAAGAATATGTAAAACTTACATAAAGTTCTTTCAATATTGAAGCCTTTTCCTGCAAAATAACGCTTACGGGCATTTCTCCATAAACATCGCTGGACATCAAAGCCTTCACTTGTTCGTTTGCCTCATCCCCGGTCGACGCAAATTTTACTGCTCCCGCCTTGCCTCTTTTTCCGACCAGAACCTGAGATTTTAAAACAACATCGCCATACTGATCGACAAAATCCTCGACATTTTGACCTGGATGTTGAACTACTAAATATTTGGGCGTAGGGACAGCGTATTTTTTAAATATTGCGTCGTATGTTTCATATTCATAAAGTTTCATATGTAATAAATACCTCCATTAGTATCAGGGTTCTATTCTAAGCAGCGCGTCTGCAGGGGTTATATTATCTCCGGCTTTAACATAAATAGCTTTTACCATCCCTGATATCGGAGCATGAATTTCATTTTCCATTTTCATTGCTTCCACTATTGCTATTGTTTGACCCATTTCAACTTTATCGGCTTCTTTGACAAGAATTTTTGCGACTCTGCCGGATATTGGGGCAGTAGCGTCACCTTCATGGAGAGCATTACGCTGCGAAGTTGATTGTACTTCCGGTGTTCTGCACTGGGAATAATTGCCGCCGCCTACTGCAGCTTCAACTTTTGAATAAAGCTGAACTTCTTCAAGTTTGCCTTGTACTCTCACGTAATATTTCCTCGGTTTTCCCTGTTCCTGGCTTGGAGAAACGCCTTCTACCTTAACGCTGAATTTATCGCCGTGATAAGTAATGTCAAACTCTACAGGAGCTGCATTTTCCGTAACCCCCGGCTGCGTTTCTATCATTTCCTCGGCGCCTGCAATAACTTCAGACACAAGATCTCCGCTCTCTCTTGCCTTTAAAAATTCCATTCCCTGCATCGGGAAAAGTACGTATAACAGTATATCTTCATCTGATTTTGCTAATATTCCGACTTCCTTAACGGCATTATCCCATTCGTTTGCATCCGCGCTTTCGCTGGGCTTTTTGCTGAAATCAGGTTTTTTGTCCGGTCCCAAAATTTTAGTAACAAGCTCCTTAGAGACATTTCCCGGAGGCATCCCATATTTTCCGGCTACATAGTCTCTGACTTCCTTTGTAATAATTTTATATCTTTCTCCTGAAATAACATTCAAAACAGCTTGAACGCCGACTATCTGAGAAGACGGGGTAAGAAGAGGCGGATAGCCAAGGTCCTTTTCCACTATGGGCGTTTCCTTTAAAACTTCTTCTATTCTATCTGAAGCATTAGCTTCTTTTAACTGCGCCACCATATTTGAAATCATGCCACCGGGGATTTTATGTATTAAAACCTTAGCATTTACCCCGCCGTATTCTGTTTCATATTTTTTATAATCTTTCTTTATGCCCGACATTATAGTAGCCGCTTCTTCTAAAGTTTTAATATCTATACCGGTATCATACGGCGTACCCTGTAAAGCTGCAACAACGCTCTCCGTTGCGGGATGAGAAGAACCGAAAGCTAAAGGCGATAGAACCGTATCCAGCATATCCACGCCTGCATATATCGCCATCATATGATTCATTATTGCCGTTCCGCTCATATCGTGATTAAGCAGTAAAACCTTTATTTTGTCGCCGACTTTATCTTTTATGCTTTTTATAATATTATATGTATCTAAAGGCATCATAATGCCTGTCGCATCCTTGAATGATATCCAGTCCGGAGCAATCTCTATAAGCTCGTCGGCATATTGCATCCATTTTTCGTAAGTGTGAACGGGACTTTTCGTGTAGCTTATTTCTGCGTGACACTCCCCGCCCAGTTCTTTTACCGCCTTGCATGCGACTTCAATATTTCTGTTATCGTTCAGCGAATCGAAAACTCTAAAAACCGTTATTCCGTTTTTGAGCGCTTTTTCCACAAACTTATACACTACTTTATCCGCTCTAGGTCTATAGCCGACTATGCTCTGACCGCGAAACAGCATCTGAAGTTTTGTTTTGGGCATCACTTCTTTTATACGTCTTAATCTTTCCCAGGGGTCTTCTTTCAAGTACCTGAGACAAACATCGTATGTGGCTCCTCCCCACATCTCAAAAGCATACAAACCGGCTTTGTCCATTTTTTCGCATAAAGGAATTAAATCATCGGTCTTAACCCTTGTTGCCAACTTGCATTGAATCCCGTCTCTTGCCGTTAAATCAGTTATTAATATTTTCTTTGGCTTTGCCGCTTCGATCTTACCTTCTTTCAACATTTCTTCAATAGTTTTGATAGTGCTCATTGATATCCTCCTATAAACCGTGATAGGCTGCAAGCGCAGCGCTTATAAATGCAACATAGTCTTCTTTGTCTTTAACTTCGTCATAATTAAACACTTCAGGGTGTTCTTCTAAATATTTTGTAGTAAATAAACCTGTTTTAAAATCTTCTTGCTGAATTATTTGTTTAAGAATCGGTATAGTAGTTTTTATGCCGCTTATTTCATATGAATCCAAAGCTATTTTTGTTTTTTGTATCGCTTCTTCAAATGTTTTTCCCCAGCATATTAATTTAGCAATCAGAGAATCATAATACGGCGTAACTTCAAAGCCGACTGAAACTGCGCTTTCAACCCTGATGTTATTGCCTCCCGGCACATAATATCTCTCTACCGTGCCGATACTCGGACGAAAATCATGTTTAGAGTCCTCGGCATTTATTCTGCACTCTATCGCAAATCCATTTAATTTTACGTCTTCCTGTTTTATCTCAAGCTTTTGACCGGCTGCTATCTTGATTTGCTCTTTTACTATATCGACACCTGTGATCATTTCGGTAACAGGATGCTCAACCTGAACCCTTGTATTCATTTCAATAAAATAGGTATTACCCTGCAAATCCGAAACGTTCTCAATGGTACCTGCGCTGTAATAACCTATCTGCTTACATGCATTAACCATAGTATCGCCATAAAACTTACGTTTTTCTTCAGTAAGTATTATAGAAGGCGCTATTTCAATCATCTTTTGATTTTTTCTCTGAATTGAACAGTCTCTCTCGCCAAGATGAATTATATTACCGTATTTATCTCCAAGAATTTGAAACTCGGTGTGCTTTGGGTTCTCAATAAATTTTTCTAAAAGCAGGTCACCGTTTCCAAATGCCTTTTTGGCTTCCGCATAAGCGCTTTCATAGTTCTTTTTCAATTCTTCTTCATTTTTGCATAGCCTGATACCGCGTCCGCCGCCTCCTGCCGTAGCCTTAAGAAGAACAGGATATGTAATTTCTTTAGCAATTTCAATAGCTTCTTCTAAAGATTTCAAAATACCGTCGCTTCCTGGAACGGTTGTAACCCCAAATCTTTTCATAACCTCTTTTGAGCGCGCCTTATCACCCATTAAGGAAATAACTTTTGAAGACGGACCTATGAAATTAACATTGTTGTCCTCTGCAGCCTTTGCAAAATCGGCATTTTCCGCCAGAAAACCGTATCCTGGATGAATCGCATCCGCGCCTATTGATTTTGCCAAGTCTATAATAAGCTCGTAATTTAAATAGGCATCCAGGGGATTAGCTCCCAGCATATAAGCTTCATCTGCCATTTTTACGTGTCTTGCCGTCGGCTCGACTTCGGAAAAAATTGCAGCCGTCGGAATGTCTAGTTCTTTAGCCGCCCTGATAATTCTGCAGGCTATTTCTCCCCGATTTGCTATAAGAATTTTCTTGAACATAATTATATATTGCCCTCCATAATTGTTTATTATCCAGAGTATTGCTTACTGCACTATCTTAAAGGAATATGAAATAGGAGCTACTTGATTTATCAGATAGGCAATGCTGCATGTCTTATTAAGAGCTTCCTTAATAGCTTTAGTGACATCTTCGTCGGTAAGTTCTTTAGCTTTTATGGTAAAAGATAAAGAAATCTTTGTGAAAACTTTAGGAGAAGTTTCTTTTCGTTCGCTGTCGGTATCCACTATAATATCTTCTATATGCTTACCGCTTTTATGAAGAGCTTCGTAAACATGAATACCCATACATCCTGCAATAGAATAAAGAAAAAGTTCAGGCGGTCTTACCCCTCTGCCTTTTCCGCCGACGTATCCTGCCGCGTCGATGTTTATCTCGCCTGAGTCACCTGAGCCGATAAAATGAAAATCTTCTTTCTGTCTAACAGATAGTTTCATAATTAACCTCCAAAATTTTGCTGAATAGTTTATATTTCAATTAGAATAGCCTCGCCAAATTCGGCAGTCTTAAGCTCCGTTGCATCTTTACCCATTTTTTTAAAGCCGTAAAACATATCGCTTGTACCTTTGCGCTGTTCTATAACGCCTTTTACCGCTTTATAAATAAGGTCCGCAGCTTCTTTAAAGCCGATGTATTCAAGCATCATAGCGCCCGATAAAGTAATAGATAAAGGATTTGCCATACCTTTTCCGGCTATGTCCATACCGACTCCGTGAGTACTTTCAAAAAGAGCGTAACCGTCTCCTATATTGCCGCTTGGAACAAAACCAGGTCCTCCTACGAGAGCGGAAGCAAGGTCAGATATATAATCGCCGTTCAAATTCTGGGTAATGATAACATCATAAGCATCAGGCTTTAAAACTAACTGCATAAGCATCTGGTCGGTTATGACTTTGGAAAGTTTTATCTGATTGCCGCCGGCAACAGGTCCTGCCGATATTTTATCCTTAAATTCATCTTCTTGCGCTACTTCAAAAGTCCAATTCATAAAAGCGCCTTCGGTGGCTTTCATAATATTGCCTTTTCCAGCTACAGCAATAGACTTTTTATTATTTTCTATGGCATATCTAAAAGCTTTTCTTACATGTCTTTTTGTTTTAAATTCGCTCATAGGCTTTACGGTAATACCTGCATCATCTGGAATAGCGCCGGATTTCACGCCCATTTCGTTAATGAAAAACTCCCGCACCTTTTTTGCGCCGTCCGATTTCGGCATATATTCTATTGCCATATAAACATCATCTGAATTTTCCCTGAAAACAGTTACGTCCACTCGTCCGGCATCAGGTATCGGCGACGGCTGTCCAAGATAGTAGACCGGTCTTATTGCCGAGTAAAAATCCATGGACTGCCTTAGAATCGAATTGAGAGACTTTCCTGGTTTGCCGACGGGGGTACCGAGAGGTCCTTTTATAGAAACAACGCTTTGTTTTAAAATCTCTAACGTTGCTTCGGGCATTCTTTCTAATCCGTGCTTTTCAGCTTTGTCTCCGGCGAGCGCCTCAACCCAATAAATAATTTTTGAACCTTTATATGCTTTTTTTACGGCGCTGTTTAAAACTTTATGCATTACCGGAACAATTTCAGGACCTATTCCGTCTCCTTCAATATAAGGAATTATAGGGTTATCGGGTATTTCTAATGTTTTATCCTCTTTTAACTTAATAAAACTTCCTTCTTTTGGAATACATACTTTACTATCCCATTTAAACACATTTTCGCTCATTCCGTGTTCTCCTAATTTAATAACATAACAAAAATATATAAATAAATAAAATAAATAAATAAATAAATAAATAAATAAATAAAACAACTAACTAAATAAAAAAAAAATCACTAACTAAATAAATAAAATAACTAAATAAATAAATAAATAAAATAAAATAACTAAATAAATAAAACAATTAACTAAATAAAACACTATACAAATAAAATCACTAACTAAATAAATAAATAAAATCAGTATACAAAACAACTTTAAGTTATTGTAGAGATTATATTTTAATAAAACATTTTTTTAAAAGCAACTAAAAAATACAATTAACCGTTAAATATTTTAAAATATCCTTATTTTGCTATATATTTATTTGCAAAAATTCATTAAAAGATAGAAATGCCAAAATAATATGATTAAGCAATGTATTTAATCATAAAAAGTCATCAAAAGAATTTAAAAAATTTTTAAATAGTTTAGCGCCTGAGTCAAAAAATAAACCGGTGTTTTGAGAATTTTTTTCGGAAAAATTAGACGCATGATATTTAAAGTGGGTATCCTTCATTGACGGCGAAAAAGCGCAAAAAGGGACTGGTCCTGCGGTGTGTTTTTTTAATTGTACCGGATTATAATGGTCGGGTAAAATCATAATAATAAAATCCTGATACTTTTTAACTCCTGCGAGTACGCCGCCGACTATATATTTATCAAAATCCTGTATAGCCTGTATTTTTTTTTCAATACTGCCTTCGTGGGACGCCTCGTCTGGAGCCTCTACATGGATATATACAAAATCGCCTGAATCTAATGAATTTAAGCCGTATTCAACTTTGCCTCGATAATTTGTGTCAAGATATCCGGTAGCGCCGGGGACGTCAATAGAATTTAGCCCTGCATATTTTCCTATTCCTTTAACAAGGTCAACCGCGGATATAACGGAACCTTCTATTCCGTACTCTTCCTTCATAGTAGGCATAGTAGGTCTATGTCCTTGCCCCCATAACCATATAGAATTTGCAGGAAGCTTGCCGGCAGCTATTCTTGCTTTATTAACATCGTGATTCTTAAGTATATCTTCTGCTTTTTTCATTATTTCCAGCAAAATACCGCTTGCTGAATTTCCGTGAGGCAAATATTCGTCTATTTGTAAATCCGGTATATCATGAGGAGCTACCGTCTGCAGCCCTTTTATATCAATATCGTTTTTAGCAACCATAAGATGTCTGTAGCTGACGCCGGGATAAAATTGAAAATCGGCGCCGCCTAATTCTTTTTGTAATGTCTCCAATATGCTCTTTGCTTCTCCCGTAGTGATATGTCCGCCGGAATAATCATGCATAATTCTTTTTCCGTCTTCATCAAGTATATTGACAAGATTAAGTCTGAAAGCAACATCGCTGTCCATAAGCTCGATACCCATGCTCATAGCTTCTAAAGGAGACCTTCCCGTGTAATATTTAACCGGATCATACCCCAAAATACTCATAGAACCGATATCGCTTCCAGGAAGGCAGTCGTCGGGAATTGTCTTGACGAGTCCCGTAATGCCGTTAGAAGCAACATAATCCATGTTGGGTGTTGAGGCGAAATCAAGCGGAGATTTATTATTAAGTTCTGTTAAAGGAAAATCTGCCATACCGTCCGGACACAGAATAATATATTTTTTTTCTTTTTCCATATTTTCAATTTCTCCATATTTATTTATTTATGGTGTTTATGATATTTATTTTATTTATTATTAATTAATAATATATTAATTATCGCATCAGAATAGCAGTCTGATTTTATCTCTCCTTTGAAAAGAAGAGAATTTCGCCGGTTATTTCTAAATAAGCTCCATTGTTTTCAAGACTGATTGTTTATCGCATGGAACAACTATCGGCTCACTTGAAACTTTTATCGCATTTTGCGGGTCTTTAAGTCCGTGTCCCGTTAAAGTCAAAACACAGATATCGCCTTTCTTAAAAAATCCGCGTTTATTTAACTGAATTAAACCGGCTAACGTTATAGCCGAAGCTGGTTCACAAAATATTCCTTCTGTTCTTGCAAGCAGAGCATAAGCTGAAAGCAGGTCTTCATCCGTCACTGCTTCAATTAATCCTCCCGATTCTTCCCTTGCCTTAACCGCCTTTTGCCAGCTTGCGGGGTTTCCTATTCTTATGGCGGTGGCAATAGTATGCGGTTCTTTAACTATATGGTTGAATACTATGGGCGCTGCTCCTGCGGCTTGGAAACCGAGCATTTTTGGCAAGTTTTGAATTTTTCCGGCTTGCTTGTATTCTTTGTAACCATTCCAGTATGCCGTAATATTGCCTGCATTACCTACCGGAAGTATATGATAGTCTGGAGCCTTTCCAAGTTCGTCCGCTATTTCAAAGCTTGCTGTTTTCTGTCCTTCTATACGATATGGATTAACTGAATTTACCAAAGTCACTTCAAATTCTTCAGATATTTCTTTGGCTATAACGAGCGCATCGTCAAAATTTCCCTGAATTTGCATAACAACCGAACCATGCATGAGCGCCTGAGAAAGTTTACCCATCGCAATTTTACCTTCAGGAATAAGCACGAATGATTTTATACCGGCTCTGGCGGCGTAGGCGGCGGCAGCAGCGGAAGTATTGCCGGTAGAGGCGCATATTATCGCTTTTGAACCGTCAGCTACGGCTTTTGATACAGCCATAGTCATTCCTCTATCTTTAAAAGAACCGGTTGGATTTAATCCTTCATATTTGAAATAAATTTCAATATCAGGGTTTATAATTTTATAAACATTTCTTGATTTAATAAGAGGCGTATTCCCCTCATTAATACTTATAATAAATTCATCGTCTATTTCCGGTAAAAATTCCCGATATTTTTTTATAATACCTTCGTATTTCCGCGGCTGCAAGATTATCCCCCATAATATAATTCACGTTATTTGCGTTATTAATTAGTTCACTAATATAAGATATTGCAAAACTCTAAGATATTGCAAAAATAAAAACAAAAACTAAAATTAAAATTAACACTAAAATTGAAACTAAAATAAAAACTAAAATTGAAACTAAAATAAAAACTAAAATTGAATGGTGTTGTTTTAGTTTACATTATCTTCAATTCTTAAAATCATCGTTTTTGCAAGAATAATATCTAATTTGTCGCATAATTCTATGCTTTTTAGTAATTCTTCTTCATTCGCTTCATGAGTGGTTATAACTATAGGAACAGAACCGTCTATCTTCCTGCCCTGCTGAATCATCGAACTTATACTGATAGAATTGTCTCCGAGAATCTTAGAAATTTTGGCAAGGACGCCCGGTCTGTCCATTGCCGAAAATCTTAAATAGTATCGCGATATTATGTCTTTTTTTCTTTTTATCTGCACTTTATTTGAACTTTCATTAAGAAAAATATCATGATGTTTTTCGCTGTTTATAATCTTTCCGGCTATTTCAATGAAATCACCCATAACCGCACTCGCGGTTGCCATACCGCCTGCGCCGTAACCGGTCAGGCTTATGGGACCTGCAAATTTTGCGTTCAGAAAAAATGCATTAAATACACCGTCAACGTTCGATAATAAACTGCCGGAAGGGATAAGTGTCGGATGCACTCTTATCTCTATTTTTGAATCATCGTTTTTAAGAATACCTAAAAGTTTAATTTTATATCCAAGGTCACGCGCAAAACAAATATCTATATCGCTGACCCCTTTAATTCCTTCTATCATAACGTCTTTTAAGGATATGCTCGCAGCAAATGCAAGCCTGCCTAATATAACTAATTTATGAGCGCTGTCTATTCCGTTTATGTCGAAAGAAGGATCTGCTTCGGCATAGCCTTTTTCTTGGGCTTTTTTTAGTATATCGTCAAACTTTCCGCCCTCATTCGTCATCTTTGATAAAATATAGTTTGATGTTCCGTTAATTATAGAAAACACGGACGTTATTGAATCTCCGGCAAGACCATTTTTTATTGACCTTAAAATAGGAATGCCGCCCCCTACCGCAGCTTCAAACCCTATATGCGCATTATGTTTTTTGCATAATTTGAATATTCCTTCCCCATGCTCCGCTAAAAGTGCTTTATTCGCGGTTATAACGCTTTTTCCGTTTTTTATGGCTTTTTCGATATACTCTTTGGCAGGGTCAATTCCGCCCATAAGTTCAACTATTACATTTATACTTTTATCGTTTAAAATATCATCTGCATTATTGACCATTAAATTGCCGGCGTTATCAATCGAAGGATTTCTATTTCCCCGCGTAAATATCTTTGTTATCGTCACCTCGGCGGACAGCATTGCTTCTATTTCTCTTTTGCGAATATCTAATATCCTGTAAAAACTTCCTCCCACCGTACCGAAACCGAAAAGTCCTATATTAATTTTATTGCTGACTTCTTTGCAGATATTTGTATTTTCCATATTTTTGATTTCCATAATTAACTTTGCAATTACTTTAATACAATAATTACTTCAGCTAATTTTTTATTTATTTTATTTAATTTAATTTAATTTATTTGTATATTAATTTAATTAATTAACTAATTTATTTATTAGTTTGTTTAATTTATTTGTTTATTTAATTAATTAATTTATTTTAATTATTTATTTATTGATTTAATTAATTTATTTATTTTAATTTTATTTATTATTCCTGATTGCGCATTCTTGGCTATTTATTCTTGTAGTGAATTTTAATTATAATAGCCGCCAAAAATCACGCATGATGCAAATCCGACTGACTGTTCAAAAAATGTTTAACCCCCTTAGCCGCTTGTCTTATACGCATTTCGTTTTCCACAAGAGCAAACCTTACATACTGGTCGCCGTATTCGCCAAAGCCTATTCCAGGGGATACCGCCACTTTTCCTTTTTCTAAAAGCATTTTGGAAAATTCCAGCGAACCTACGCCTGCACTTAAATAATGTTCCGGTATTTTAGCCCAGACAAACATTGTAGCCTTAGGTTTTTCAATATTCCATCCTGCATTATTGAAACTTTCTATTAAAACATCTCTTCTTTTCTTATAATGTTCAACCATCTTGCTTATCGCATCGTACTTATATTCTTCATTTAAAGCAATAATGGAAGCTATTTGTATAGGCTGAAACATACCGTAGTCAAGATAGCTTTTTATCCTTGACAGCGCATTTATCAACGTCTTATTGCCTAACGCATAGCCTACTCTGAATCCTGCCATGCTATAACTTTTAGACATGGTAAAAAATTCTACCCCCACGTCCTTAGCCCCTTTCGCTTGTAAAAAACTGGGGGATTTGTATCCGTCAAAAGTAAGGTCTGCGTACGCATGGTCATGAATAATATAAATACCGTTTTCCTTTGCAAAATCTACCAATTTTTCAAAAAAATCTATATCTACCGTTATGGTCGTCGGATTATGCGGAAAACTTAATATAATCATCTTAGGTTTAGGCCATGTTTGTTTTAAAGCGGTCATAAGATTTTCAAAAAAATCTTCCCCGGGCACTAACGGAATACTCCTGACATCGCCGCCCGCAATAATAACGGAATAGGCATGTATCGGATAAGACGGATTCGGGACGAACGCAACATCCCCTTTGTTAATGGTAGCCAGCATTAAATGGCTCAATCCTTCTTTGATACCCATTGTAACTATTGCCTCGCTGTCGGGGTCTAAATCTACGTCGTAATTCCTTTTATACATATTACATATGGCAACACGCAGTTTGTATATACCTTTGGACACGGAATATCTGTGATTTTTCGGATTTCTGGATGCTTCGACTAATTTTTCTATAATATAGTCCGGGGTTGGAGAATCAGGGTTCCCCATACCAAGGTCTATTATATCTTCTCCTTTTTTTCTCGCTTCAGCCTTAATCTTATTAACCTCCGCAAAAACATAAGGCGGCAGTCTTTTGATAGTCTCAAAATCTTCGGTCATAATTTATATCACCCGGTTTAATTTATTATTGTTTTTAAGTTTAATACGTTCAATATTCATTAATTATTGAAATTTAACGTCGTTGCGGTTTTAAAGCTTAATGTTAATTTAATGTCGCTTAAATCTTAACGCCGTTGTCGTTTTTTGATTTAGCAATTATTTAATCTTAACGCTACTTTTGTTATTTTCAATTTTAACAATTATTAAATCTTAATGCTGTTGTCGTTTTTTGATTTAGCAATTATTAAATCTTAACGCTGTTGTTGTAAAATTTTTCAGCTCCGAAAGAACTTCTCACTAATGGGGCAGAAAAGACATTTTTTATCCCTTTGTTTTTTGCATATTCCCTATATTCAATAAACATTTTAAGGGGAACATATTCCTTAACCTCGATATTTTTCACTGATGGTCTCATATACTGCCCGATAGTCATAAAATCGACATTTGCCGACGCTATATCGTCAATTGTCTTAAAAACATCGTCTTTGCTTTCTCCAAGACCAACCATTATACCGGATTTAGTCTGTATGTGCGGACGTTCCTTTTTAACAAAAGCGAGTATATCCAAAGAACGTGCATAAGAGCTTTGCGGTCTTACGGTATCGTAAAGTTTTTCAACGGTTTCAATGTTATGTCCAAAGATATCTATACCTGAATCAAAAATGACGTTAATTGAATTTTTATTTCCCATAAAATCAGAAGTTAAAACTTCAACAATTTTACAATCTGTTTCCGATTTTATAGCTTTAACCGCAGAAGCAATTATCGATGCACCGCCGTCGTATATGTCATCCCGCGTAACCATTGTTATGACTGCGTGATTTAATTTCAAAGCCTTAACTGCATATGCTATATTTTCCGGCTCAGATATGTCGACATAAGATTTTTCATCATATCCAATGTTACAGAAAGGACACTGCCTTGTGCATTTATCGCCGAGCATAAGAAATGTAGCAGTTTTATTAGAAAAACAAAGATTTAAATTAGGACACCTTGAAGACGAGCATACTGTATTCAAACCTTTTTCTTTAATTATTTTAGAGGTAGAATAAATATCTTTTCTTGATTTTATTTTTAATATCTCATTTCTAATATGAGAAGGAATTCTCTGATTCATTTCATGAAAAGATTATAAATTTTAATGTAGCATAATGAATGTGATATAAATATATAAAAATATAAACTTAAGCTTCAATTGTATAACATTATAACAAAAAAATAAAATCAAATTTTTATTGTACTAAAATTTTATCATAAACATCCCTTTATAGCGTATTTTTATATAAACTTGATTCATATTATGATATATATCATAATATATCTATTAATTTCAATACTTTTTATTAAGCAAATTATATTGATATTAATTGAGAACGGATGCTTATTTTTATAAACTGAAATATATTGATATTAATTGAGAACAGATGCTTATTTTTATAAACTGAAATAACAAGATAAAATGACTGAAAGCGAAATATGCGAACGCGACAAATATTTTATGAAAGCCGCGCTAGAAGAAGCGGCTAAATCTTATCAAATGGGGGAAGTTCCCGTCGGAGCCGTTATAGTAAAAAACAATAAAATAATTTCGGCTGCTTCAAACAGCGTAGAAAAGGATTTATCGTCTGTTATGCATGCCGAAATTAAAGCGATTATATTAGCGCAAAAAATATTAAATTCATGGAGACTAAGCGGTTGTACTCTATATGTAACATTAGAACCTTGTTTAATGTGCTGCGGAGCAATAATATTGTCCAGAATGGATAAAGTAATCTATGCTGCCGACGACCCTAAAGCCGGAGCAGTCAATTCTTTATATAACACATTGTCCGACAAAAGGTTAAATCATAATCCTGAAATTCTTAGCGGCATTTTAAAGGAAGAATCATCTGCTTTATTAAAAAAATTTTTTCAAGCAAAAAGAAATAAGAAAAAATAAGAAAAACCCCAATTAACGGCGCAATTAACGGCGTATATAATCAAAAAAGTTTCACTTATTTATAAATTTATAAGCTTTATAAATTTATAAAGCTTATACTCCGTTAATTTCCAGAATTTCTCGAATTTTCTGTTACACCTCTGGTTCTGTAATTTTATTTTCATTGTTTGCGTATCTGCTATAAGTATAAACTCCGCCTGTCAGGAGTATATTTGTAATTATAATAACTAAAAAAGCATATTCCGGAAAATCCTGAGTTCCGGCAATTCCGGCATTTAGAGGCATATAAGCCATTATTGCCGTTGCAAGGGCGCGCCCGATCATTGACCATAAGAAGTATTTTTCTCTTTTCGGAAGCGTATCTTCTTTCTTCTTTTTTAAATTTTCTAAGTAAAATGTCAAAGAAGCGCTTATATATCTCCCCACTACTATCATTATTATAATTATAAAAAGTCTGTCGTAGTAGAATTATCTCACATAGGT
>JAKAQK010000197.1 GCA_021822625.1 bacterium
TCCGATCTAATATCAAATTTTAATATTTATATTTTATATCTAATTATTTAATATTTATATTTACATTCGGAGGAGTCAAATGCAACTTTTTGTCGATGATAATCAGGTACAGCTCTTGCCTGACTATAAGACTATGAATGATATTTTATACGGCAGTATTAAAGATATTTTGCCGGAAGGCAGACTGATTAAGAAAATTGATGTTAACGGAAACGATTACAGCGAACTTATGGCAGATTCGGAAAAATCAAAAGCCATGATTATATCTAATAGCGATAATATAAAAATTACAACTATGAGCCATAAAGAAATGCTTGACGGGTCAATAAATTCTGTGGTACTTTTTTTAAACGAGTTTAAAAAAGGTATTGATAAAACTGCAGACAGCATAAGGTGGGGCAATTATTCCGGAGGATTTACCGATTTTGCCGGATATCTTACCGGATTAAGCGTTTTTGTTCAGATAATGGATAAAATTGCTCAATTTGCAAAGCTTGATTATAACAATATTACTTACAAAGGAAAATCCATACAGTCCCATTTTAGCGATTTAGAAAAAGTACTGTCTTCTATCATGTCAACGCAGAAAGATGCCGATTATACACTGTTAAGCGATATTGTAGAATTTGAATTGAAACCGGATATCGATATATGGCTTGGCATAATGGAAGAAATGAAGAAAAATATAACAGTTTGATTTTCATTAATTATTTATTTCTCTTTATAGATTGTTTTCTGACTATTTTTTATTAATAATTCTAAATTTTATGAATCTGTTCGACAATAGCGGCAATAATAACGAAAGCGATAACAATGCCAATACTGCCGTAAACGAATTTAAAAACAACATTCTCCAACCACTTGCAGAAAGACTGAGGCCTAAATCGTTATCTGAGTTTTTTGGACAAAATCATATTCTTGGCGAGGGCAAACCTTTAAAAAATATGCTTGATGCGGGATTTATTCGCTCTATGATATTCTGGGGTCCTCCAGGAAGCGGAAAAACTACGCTTGCCGCTATAATTGCCGGTATATCCGGATACGAGTTTTATAAAATTTCTGCAGTATCAAGCGGGGTAAAAGAATTAAGAGAAATTATCGACAAGGCAAATACTAATTTTAAATATTATGGAAGACCTCTCCTTATTTTCATTGATGAAATTCACCGTTTCAATAAATCTCAGCAAGATATTCTGCTTCATTCAATTGAAGAAGGAAGTCTCGTACTAATCGGAGCTACGACAGAAAACCCTTCATTCGAAATAAATTCGCCTATTTTATCAAGGGCAACCGTATTTACTTTGAATCCATTATCAGAAGAAGATTTGAATATGATCGTGAACAGAGCGCTTGCTTCCGATGAAACTCTCAAAAAAAATAAAATTAAATTGGAAGAAGACGGCATGGAAGCTCTCATAAGATATTCCGGCAGCGATGCAAGAATAATGCTGAATGCTCTTGAAACAGCCGTAAATATTGCCAAACCGCACATTAATAATGTCGATGACGGCAAAATTATACTTGACGCAACGAAAATAAAAGAGGCTTATTTAAGAACGTCAAAATATGATAAAACAGGCGAAGAGCATTATAATACTATTTCCGCTTTTATAAAAAGTTTGAGGGGCAGCGATCCGGACGGAGCTGTATTTTGGCTTGCAAAAATGCTTGATTCGGGAGAAGATGTTAAATTTATTGCAAGGAGAATGGTTATTTTGGCATCGGAAGATGTCGGCAACGCAGAACCTGATGCATTAAATATGGCCGTCAGTTGTTTTAACGCTGTAAATGTAATAGGTATGCCGGAAGCGAGAATTATTTTATCGCAAGTCGCAACATACCTCGCAAGCTGTCCTAAATCAAATGCAAGCTATCTCGCTATAGAATCGGCATTAAATGATGTGAAAAAATTTCCCGGAGTAACCGTTCCGCTTCACTTAAGAAACGCGCCTACAAAACTTATGAAAGATCTTGATTATCATGAAGGATACAAGTACGACCATAATTATGCAAACCATTTTGCGAAGCAAAAATATCTTCCTGAAGAACTTTCAAATAAAATATATTACCGACCTGAAAATATCGGCAAAGAAAAGGACATTAAAATACGTCTTAACGCATTATGGGGAGAAGTCAAAGATTACCGAGAATAAAATGATAATTTATTCACGTATCCATCCATGTACATCTTGCATAATAGATTGATGCGTAGAAGACAAGCATTACCGCGCTTTAAGACGGTTATAGCGTTTTACTTCTCTAAGATAAATAAATTTCAAAACCAAAGCATTGAGTAAGCATCGATATTGCACAAATATTAATACTTATAAAGCATCAATATATCGCACAAATATTAATACTTATAAAGCATCAATATTGAGCAAGCATTAATATTTAATTTTATTATTTTATTTTTTTATTATTTTATTTTGCTCCAAATTGATCGCATGCATCAATTACGTATCTTATAAATGCGACGCTTGGTCCTCCGCCCATAAGAGCCGCCACGAATGCAGCCTCTATTATTTCCGGTCTGGATGCTTTATGCGAAATGGCGTTTTTTACATGAAAAGCTACGCAATACTCGCATTGCGATTTTACAGATAATGCAATAGATATTAATTCTTTAGTTTTTGCATCTAACGCCCCGCTTTTCTCAGCTTGTTTAAAAAATCCCATAAAAGAATTTGTATATTCAGGATAATCTTTTCCAAGTTCGTTCATTAAATCAATAAATCTGTCATAAGCGATGTTCATGTCGATTTTCATTTCTTTCGGTTCCATTTTTAGTCTCCTTATATTATTTTTAATATTAAATTTAGAATATATAGTATATAATACTACATATTCTAAATTTAATATATATAGTTAAGCAAACAACCACTTTATTTATTAATTTTAATTGAATCGATATAAATTTTGCAATAAATTTTCTCCGCTAACTATAGACTACAATATAAATTATATAAACATAGACTAAAATATAAATTATATAATATAAACATAAATAATAATATAAACATAAACAATAATATAAATTATATAATATAAACACAAACTATAATATAAACATAAACTACAATATAAATCATAAATTGTCATCTTATGAACAATATGCTCATATGCTATAATACAAAATTGAACTGTCATATATAAAATTAAGCAGATAAAACTAATTCTGCATATTGTATTCATGCCTTGCATTGTTACCTATTTTATTATACAATAATCAACGAATAAATCTAATTACCATAAATAAAAAAAGAATGAAAATGTCAGGTATTCTTATTTTCGATACGGAAACTACCGATGCTTT
>JAKAQK010000044.1 GCA_021822625.1 bacterium
TTCCGATCTGCTGCCTTTTGACGATAATATGAAGGAAAAGCTGCAAAGCCCTATAGCAGATTTAAAAAATGTAGGAAACAGATACGGCGGAGCTATAACGGCTGGTATGTTTTTAGAAGAATTTGTGTCTGATAATGTTAAATGGTGTCACATAGATATTGCAGGGCCGGCATTTACTAAAACAGGTTTTGCGTATAATACAAAAGGTGCTACAGGCGTAGGCGTAAGAACATTACTATATTATTTAAATCAATTGTAAAAAATAATTGGAAAATATTTATTGCATTATTGTTTAAAATTTGTTAATAATATAGTAAACTAATAATAATATATTTATGTTAAATCAATAATAAATGGAACAGAATTCTTTTTTGCCTATTTTGATAATGCTTATAATAGCAATATTGTTTGCAGTTTTTACAGTAGCTTTTTCTTCTCTTTTAGGTAAGAAAACTTATGAAAAAGGAAAGCTAAAAGCATATGAATGCGGCATCGAACCCGCAGGCGAACCCCATGTCAGATTTGATATAAAATTTTATTTAATTGCAATATTCTTTTTACTGTTTGATATAGAAGCATTATTTTTATTTCCGTGGGCAGTCGTGTTTTCAAGTTTAGGCTCATATGGTTTTGTTGAAATGTTTTTATTTATAGCTATTTTAGTTTTCGGGCTTATTTATATATGGAAAAAAGGAGCGCTTAAATGGGATTAGAAGATCATTTAGGGGATAATGTTCTTACGACTGCTTTAGATAAATTGGTTTCCTGGGGCAGAAAATGGTCAATATGGCCCGCTACTTTCGGCTTAGCCTGCTGCGCTATTGAAATGATGACCTCTGCTTCATCACGTTATGATATTGACCGTTTGGGGCTGATATTTCGTTCAACGCCAAGGCAATCCGATTTAATGATAGTATCGGGCAGAGTTTCATATAAAATGGCGCCTGTAGTAAAAAGGCTTTATGATCAAATGCCTAATCCAAAATGGGTAATTGCTATGGGCGATTGCGCATGTTCAGGCGGGTTATTTAATGTATATAGTGTTGTTCAAGGCGTAGATAAAATTATACCCGTGGATGTTTATGTACCCGGATGTCCTCCCCGTCCTGAAGCTCTTATTTACGGTATTGTGAAATTACAGGAAAAAATTGAAAAAGGAACATTAAGATATAGAAGTAATCGTAAATTTTTTTATATCAATAAATAACTTTAATTCATTATCTAATATATTAATATATGAAAAGCAAAGATATGGAACCGTTTTTTGCGTTAAGCGTAATTAAAGATGTAATGCAGAAGAATATTATTTCAACCGATACTTCTAACGATGATGTGCGTATAACAACGGCAAAAGAAAATTTGATTGAATTAGTCAGATTTATGAAGGAAGATTTGAGACTTAATTTTGATATGCTCAGCGATCTTTTTGGAGTTGATTATCCAAAAAAATCGGAAAGGATTGAAATTATATATAATTTTTATTCTACAAAAAATAATTTTAGATTATTTGTTAAATGTCATAGTAAAATAGATGAAACAGATTATCCAAGCTTGACATTTATTTATGAGTCTGCAAATTGGTTTGAAAGAGAAATTTACGATATGTTCGGTATTAAATTCAAGGATCACCCGGATCTTAAACGGATATTAAATCCTGATGATTGGGAAGGACATCCGCTTCTTAAAGATTATCCGCTCAGAAAGAGACCTCCCGTCGAAAGTTTAAATTATGAAACGCCGGGACTTATTAAAATTTAGAAAGTTTTTTACATAAACAAATAATTATATTTTTAAATACTATGTCTGGATACAAAGATTTTCTTATAGATGTGGATGATTTTGCCGTTAATATCGGTCCGCAGCATCCCAGTACTCACGGGGTTTTAAGAATTCTTGCGAAATTAGACGGCGAGACTGTCATAAGCGCTGAGCCTATCATCGGCTATCTTCATACAGGCATGGAAAAATTTGCAGAATTTCGGACGTATCACCAAGCAGAGACCATCACGGATAGGATGGACTATGTTTCAGGAGCATCCAATAATCTTGGATATATACTTACGGTTGAAAAATTATGCGGAGTAAAGCCGCCTAAAAAAGCCGAGTATGTTAGGGTTATTCTTGCCGAATTAACAAGAATCAGTTCACATTTAGTTTGGCTTGGAACGCATGCCGTTGATTTAGGAGCATTAACAGAATTTTTATACTGTTTTCGTGAAAGAGAACTTATACTTGATATTATTGATACAATGGCAGGCTCAAGGATGACCCCTTCTTTTTTCAGAGTCGGCGGTATTGCGATGGATGTTCATCAGGATTTTATAAATAAAATACGTGATTTCATTAAAATATTTCCTGAAAAAATCAGCGAATATGAGGCACTGCTTACTAAAAATAAAATATGGCTTGAAAGAACTAAAAATATAGGAGTAATTTCAGCTGAAGATGCTGTAAGTTTTGCTTTTACAGGTCCTAATTTAAGAGGCAGCGGATTAAAATACGATATTAGGAAAATTAACCCTTATTCAAGTTATGAAGATTTTGATTTTGATATTCCCGCAGGCGACAGCGGCGATGTTTATGACCGTTATTTAGTTAGAATAGAAGAAATGAGGCAAAGTCTTAAGATTGTGGCTCAAGCAGTTGAAAATATTCCCGAAGGAGTGTATTTAAGTTATGATGAGTATCCGCAGTATGTTATACCTCCTAAAAAAAGAGCTCTAACTACGATGGAAGGAATGATTTCACTGTTTAAATACGGCATGGATGGAATAAAACCCCCTAAAGGTGAAGCTTATGTTTCTATTGAAAATCCGCGCGGAGAATTAGGATACTATATAGTTTCCGACGGTTCCGCTTTTCCATACAGAATGCGAGTCAGATCCCCGTCTTTTTGCAGTATTAGCGCAATATGCAAAATGTGCAAAGGGTATTTGCTTGCAGATCTTGTTTCAATTATAGGGAGTATTGATTTTTTATTAGGAGAAAGCGATAGGTAAAAAAATTTAAAAAATCAATTTTTTAGTGAATTTATTTTAACAAAATATGAAATTAATTAATAAAATTAGTCCAAAATTAGATCTTTCATACTTTAAAAGATCGGGTCATGCTGAAATATCCTCTATACTTAACTGGAATGGCGTTGCTTTGCTTGATGATAAGGACAATAAAGTTGACCTGGCAAGGTGTTATATGCAGGAGCTTCAAAAGATTTCCTGCGGCGTTTGTACACCATGTATGATTGGAACTTCGGTTGCTTCCGATATTCTTGAACATATATGTAATGGCCGCGCTATTTTAGAAGATTTAGACAGATTAAGGAATCAATGCGATTGGATTTTATCGTCTTCTAAGTGTACCGTCGGAAATATGGGACCATTGGCTGTTACTGAGCTAATTGATAATTTTAGAGAAGATTTTGAAAAAGCGATAATAAATAAAGAAATTATACCGAAAGGAAATTATATAGTTCATGTAACTGCTCCATGTATTAATGGCTGCCCGTCAAAACTTGATATTCCAAACTGGATTGAAAGAGTCAGAGACGGCAGGTTTGAAGATGCTCTTGAATCTGCCAGAAGAAGTACCCCGTTAGCGGGGATTTTAGGAAGAACCTGCTTTCATCCATGTCAGGATAATTGCCGCAGAGCAAATGTTGACGAACCTATTAATATATGTTTAATTAGAAGATTTGCCGCCGATAATGAATTTTATTCTAATATTAAGCCAAAGTTTACAATAAAAGATAACGGAATTAAGGTAGCAATTGTAGGTTCAGGTCCTGCGGGTTTAAGCTGTGCGTACTATTTGCGATTGATGGGTTATAAGCCCGTTATATTTGAAGCGTTACCGGTTTTGGGCGGGATGATGAACGTCGGTATACCAAAGTTCAGACTGCCGCAGGAGTTCTTAGATAAGGAATTTAATTATATTTTTTCCACAGGAATTGATTATAAATTAAATCAAAGACTTGGAACGGATTTTAAAGTGCAGGATCTTTTTGAACAAGGTTTTAAGGCTGTTTTCATTGCGGTTGGCGCTCATAAAGGGCAAAATATAGGGTTACCCGGAGAAAATGACAATCTTAAAGGTTTTTATGAAGGAGTGAAGTTTTTACGCGATGTTGCTCTTGGAAATAAAATAGATAAAGGTAATAAAGTTATAATAGAAGGCGGCGGCAATGTTGCCATAGATTGCTGCAGGACTGCAATTAGGGTAGGATTTAAAGAAGTTGTAGTTGTATATAGGAGATCAAGAGAGCAGATGCCTGCGGCAGATTATGAAATTGATACTGCCATTAAAGAAGGCGTTAAATTTGAATTTTTGACCAATCCTGTAAGTATTAATCAAGAAGACGGAGTTGTTAAAGGGGTAAGATGTATAAAGATGAAGCTTGGAGAGCCTGATGCAAGCGGCAGAAGGAGTCCTGTTGGGATAGAGGGGTCTGATTTTGATATTGAATGTGATTCATTTATTATGGCAGTCGGACAGGTTCCTGATTTTGATTTTTTAAAGGATATGCCGCAAATTAAAACAAATAAAGGTAAAACAATTATAGCAGATAAGTTTACGCATATGACCGATATGCAGGGAGTGTTTGCCGGAGGCGATGCGTTTACAGGTCCTATCAGTATAGTTGATTCAAATCGTGATGGTAAAAATGCCGCAAGAAGAATAGACCAATATATAAGAACAGGTTCATTTAATGTAACCGACGATTGTCTTTTTGAATATTTTTTAGAAGAGATGGGTGTTTATGACAAAAAAGAGGTCATAGATTATACTGATTTCCCAAAAGGAAATCCTGCGGCTAAACAGATGGAAGAACCTGTTGCAATGCGTATAACTAATTTTATGGAGGTTGATAAAGGTTTAACAAACGATGACGTTATTTATGAAGCTACAAGATGTATGAGGTGTTATTTTCTTATGCTTGTAAAGTTTGAATAAAATTTTAATACAATTATCTTAAGGCTGTTATGTTATATTAAATATTATATATTTATGTGTTTTTTTATTAATTATTAAGTTTATTTTATAATTTACTTTATTTTTTTGTATTATTTTTTCATTTATATTTCTTTAGTATATTAGGGATTATCAAATGGATATTGAAATTACAATAAACGGCAAAAAAATAATGACTGAATCAGGCCTTACTATTCTTGAGGCAGCGTCTCAAGCCGGTATAAAAATTCCTGTTTTATGTTATTTAAGACGGCTTAAACCGATTGGTTCTTGCAGAATCTGTTTAGTTGAGGTTAAGGGAATTAAAAATCCTCTTCCAGCCTGCGTTGCAAGGATTAAAGAAGGCTATGAAATTTTAACCGACACTGAAAAAGTATGGCATGCAAGAAAAGAAGCGTTGTCTCATCTTTTATTAGACCATCCTCTTGATTGTCCTGTTTGTGATAAATCAGGAGAATGCAGTTTGCAGGATCTTTCATTTGAATTTGGGCTTACAATTCAGCAGGATAAAAAAGTATTTCCTGATAGAACGCATATATTTAAAAGCGATCTTATTGAGTATACGGCTACTAGGTGCGTGCTATGTTCAAGATGTATCAGAGTATGTACAGATATGTACGGAAATCCGTTTTACCAGATTAAAGACAAAGGATTTAACGCTTATATCGGTTTAAAACGTGACGATAAATTACATACAGGTTCTATACCAGCTGAGAACTGTTCGTTTATGGAAATTCGGCAAGATGTAAATTATTTAGATTGTTATTATTGCGGAAATTGCATAGAAGTGTGTCCTGTCGGCGCATTAATTTCAAAACCGTCTAAGTTTAAAGAAAGATACTGGCAGGTATCTTCATTTTCCTCTGTTTGTGATAAGTGTTCCGCTGCCTGCAGAATAGAGTTTTATAGATATGCGCAAACGGAAACTTTAGTTAGAACCGATGCAGTATACGGCGGCTATCTTTGCAAAGAGGGTTTTTTTTATGAAGCAATAGGTAAGAATGAAAATAGTGATTATTATGTTCAATTTCCAATGTTAAGAAAGAAATCAAAAGCTGAAGAATGTACTTATGGCGAGGCTTTAGACCAATTTAATTTAAGGCTTAAAAATATTAATACAGCGTTAACAGGCAGTATAACGAATGAAACCGCAATTCTTGTATCTCCTTCCGTTTCTATGGCTGATGGATTTGTAATTTCTAAATTTGCTAAAGAACTGTTAAATCCGCATGGTTTTGATATTGATCAATCTTCGTTATATTTAAATAATTTTTCATATTTTAAAGAAATATTTAAATCTGAAGAAGATTTTGATATTAAAACTATTCAAAATTCCGAACTTATTTTTTATATTGGATCTATTGAAAACGCGATTCCTTATGTTGCTTATAATATAATGAAAAATCACAGAGAACATGGCGGCAAATTAATTTTAATAAATATTTTGAGACTGACGGATAAAGTAAATTCATTTTCAAGGTTTGAAGATATAGCCTCATTTAAGTTTGATGTAAAAATTGAAGAAATGCGTGACTTTCTAGATAAATTCAGACGCGATATGTATGATCATAATTTTAAAAAAAAGGATATTGTTATTGATTCTATTCTTAATTCTAATACAATATCGGTTATTCTTGGCGATTGCCTCTCATCTTCAATAGATATCCATAAAGATCTTCTAATTATTAAAGAGATTGTTGAATTTCTTAGAGATGAACAGAAAATTGTCTATGTTTATCCGCTTATAAAACATTTTAATTATAGAGGACTTAATTTCGCAGGAGTTATGCCGGAAAAAGGTATGCTGTCGTTTGAAGGTGTTGTTAAGGCAATTGAAAAAGGAGATATTAAAAATTTAATTTATTTTGGCAATTATGAGGAAAAAGATAGAATTATAAAATTGACAAAATATGTTTCAGATCTGGAAATGCTTGTTGTTTTTTCATCTAAAATAAATAAATTAGTACCTTTTGCCGATATCGTTTTTCCTATTTTTGATTTTCTTGAAGAAAGCGATAGTTTCTATGAAAATTTTGAAGGAAAGATTATTCATGTAAATAATGAATTTCACATTGGAGGATACAGGAATAGCATCTCAACTATTTTATTAGACATCGCATCTAAGTTTGGTGTTTACTTCAATGTTAAAGACGAACTTGATAAATTCGTTGAATCGGTTAAATCAAAAAATGTAACTTATCATAATAGGATAAAAGCTAGAAGCAAGTTTTATTATAATGATAAAACGAAGATATTTTATTAATTACTTAAATTTTAATTATAAAAATTATAAGTTATCAAATCATGATTTTTTGGCTCATTACAACATTGGTTAAAATATTAATTATTTTTGGCGTTTTGCTTTTAGCCGCAGCTTATTTAACCCTTTTAGAACGCAAAGTAGCGGCCAGAATTCAAAATAGATTAGGACCTATGGAAGCCGGTTTTCATGGACTGCTTCAACCTATAGCGGACGGAATAAAGCTGTTTTTTAAAGAAGATATTGTACCCGCGGATGCAAATAAGATATTATTTATTCTTGCGCCCATTGTTGTTGTTATTCCTGTTTTAACAACATTTGCGGTTATTCCATTCGGGGCTCCGATAAAAATATTTGGCCATATTGTTCCTCTTCAAATTACAAATGTTAACATAGGAATATTATTTATTTTGGCACTTTCGTCGTTGGGAATATACGGCGTAGTAATCGGAGGATGGGCATCAAATAGTAAATATTCATTATTAGGAGCTATAAGAACTGTCGCTCAAATGATAAGCTACGAGCTCTCTCTTGTTCTTTCAATAATCGGCGTAATTATGATAGCGGGAAATCTAAGCCTGGCGCAAATAGTTTCTTCGCAGGCGCATATGTGGTTTATTGTCTATCAGCCAATCGGATTTTTAATTTATTTAATTGCTTCCACGGCTGAAATGAACAGGGTTCCTTTTGATCTTGGCGAGGCGGAAGGAGAATTGGTTGCGGGTTTTCATACGGAATATTCAAGCATGAAATTTGCATTTTATTTTATTGGGGAATATGGTCAAATAGTTGTTAATGCTGCAATTATTACTACACTTTTTTTGGGTGGATGGGAAGGGCCTTTTCTTCCGTCGGTGTTATGGTTTGTGATAAAAGTTTTCCTTGTAATACTTATTTATCTGTGGTTTAGATGGACTTATCCGCGGCTAAGATATGACGAACTTATGGACCTGGGTTGGAAAATTTTACTCCCTTTATCATTGGCTAATATTGTAGTAACCGGATTTATTATGGTTTTATTGGGAAAATAATAAAATATATAATGATATATGTATATGAGAGATATATGAGATATGAAACTTAAAATTAACGTTTAAGTTTAAGAAGTTTAAGAAATAGAATTAAATTATATTCAGGTTATAATATGAAAAATTATAAATTATAATATGAAAATTTATTTATAATATTTATTATGGATACTAAAAAAGAAGAAAATTCATTAATACTGATATCAAAAAATTTACTTATAGGTTTAAAAACCACTATAACTACATTTTTTCAAAAACCTATAACAGTTCAGTATCCGAGAGAAAGACTAAGATTAGCAGAACGGTTTAGAGGCGTCCCAAAACTTAATATTAATAAAGATAATTCCTTAAGATGTGTAGCCTGTATGTTATGTCAGACGGTTTGTCCTTCAGAAGCTATCAAAATTAATGCAGGCTATGTAGATTACGGAAACGAACATGAACTTACCGAAAGGCAAAAACGTAATCAAAGTCTTGATAAACTTGAAAAGAATATTTATAACGACGGAAGAAGACATCCAGAATCATTTGAAATTGATTTGCTGAGATGTATATGCTGCGGATATTGTGAAGAGATTTGTCCTGAAGAAGCTATTGCTATGTCCGATAAATTTGAATTTGGGTTTTATACTAGAGATGAAGGAATATTTGGAATAGATAAACTTATAAAACTTTAATTTATAAAATTTATTATATTTATTATACAATAAAGCAATAAAGTAAATTTGCGAGGTTAATTTTGGAAGCGCTTTTTTATATTTTTTCGATCATTGCAATTTTTTCTGCGTTGATGGTAATATCGGTTAAAAATCCTTTAACCTCTGCGTTATACATTATTTTGTGTTTTTTTGCACTGGCGGGATTTTATATACTTCTTAATATGCAATTTTTGGCTGCTATGCAAATTTTGGTTTATGCAGGCGCAATTGCTGTTATTATAGTTTTAGCTATTATGCTGCTTAATCTAGCTAAAACTAAAGGCGCGATTAAAGATTTTCATCAATTAGTTATAGGCATAATAGCTGTCGGACTATTGTTTTTAGAAGTTATATTATATATTGACGCGGCAGGTGAGAAAAAGCCCACGGGCATTTATACAAATGCAATAATCAATAAAGTAGGCAATACTCAAATTATAGGGGAATTTTTATTTACTAAATATGTTTTTCCGTTTGAGGTGGCTTCAATTTTGTTACTGGTAGCAGTTATAGGCGCTTATATTTTTGCTAAAAAATAAATTTAACATAGTTTTAACTTATAAAACATCAAATAAATAAAAATAAATAAAGTAAAAAATTAAATAATAAAAATTATAAATCGGAATTGAAAAATATGAATATAAATGTAAATGATTATTTAATAGTGGCAACAATTATATTTTGTATTGGCGCGTTAGGTGTTTTGATAAGAAAAAATCTTATAACGATTTTTCTGAGTTTAGAATTAATGTTTAACGCAGCGAATTTGGGCTTTGTTGCCGTTTCAGAATATTTAAATTTAATGAGCGGCGATATTTTTGTTATATTTATTATGGTTGTTGCCGCGGCAGAAGCAGCAATTTTACTGGGCATTGCCATTGCTTTTTATAGAGAAAAAGGAACAATAGACATAGATAAAGCAAATGAATTAAAAATGTGAATATTTTATAGACGTATTATTATAGACGTATAATGTTTTATATAAAAAATATATAAAAAAATAAGTTTAATATTAATATAATTTATATAATTTAAAAGGTATATTATATTACAATGAATTCAAAAGATTTAATAGTTTGGCTGATTCCTTTTTTTCCTCTGCTAGGCGCAATTTTGTGGGGGGTTTTCGGAAAATACTTTAAAAATTATTCGGGATATTTAGGAAGCATATTCATCATTATTTCATTTATACTTTCAACAGTAATTTTTTTTATGGTAGCTTACGGACACAGTTTTACCTCAACGTTATATTCATGGATTGACGCTTCATATTTTAAAGTTAATATATCTACTACCGTCGACAGGCTGTCCGTGATAATGCTGGTAATGGTAACAGGTATCAGCTCCTTAGTTCATATTTATTCAATTGGATATATGAAAGACGATAAGGGTTTTGCAAGATATTTTTCTTATTTGAACTTATTTGTATTTTCAATGATAATGCTGATAATGGCAAATAATTTTTTACTGCTGTATGTATTTTGGGAGGCGGTCGGCTTCTGTTCGTATATTCTAATAGGTTTCTGGTACGAAAAAAAATCCGCATCCAATGCCGGAAAAAAGGCCTTTATCGTGAATAGGATTGGCGATTTCGGGTTTGCTCTCGGAGTGATGCTTATATTTGTTAATATGGGTACGTTAAACTACTCATCCGTTTTTTCCGGAATACATTTGCTGCCGCCTTATCTTATTACAACTATTGCTCTATTGCTGTTTGCAGGCGCAATCGGTAAATCCGCGCAATTTCCTCTTCATGTCTGGCTGCCGGATGCTATGGAAGGTCCGACCCCAGTCAGCGCGCTTATCCATGCCGCAACTATGGTAACGGCGGGCGTATATCTTATAGCAAGATGTCATGTTATATTTTCTTATTCTCCGAGCGCTTCCAATGTTGTACTGATAATAGGAGGAATAACCGCTTTTATAGCAGCTTTTATTGCTATGACCCAATTTGATATAAAACGAATAATCGCATACTCGACTTTAAGTCAGCTTGGTTACATGTTTATGGCTGTCGGAATAGGTTCTTATGCCGCAGGTATATTTCATTTAGTATCGCACGCAATATTCAAAGGCCTTTTGTTTTTAACCGCAGGCAGCGTAATGCACGGAATGAGCGGCGAGCTTGATTTAAGAAAAATGGGCGGTTTATATTCAAAGATGAAGAAAACGGCCATTACTTTCATTGTCGGCGGTCTTGCTCTGTCGGGGATACCTCCTTTTTCTGGATTCTTCAGTAAAGATGCTATACTTGCTTCTCTATTTAATAAAGGGGATTATTTTTTCTGGATTATAGGAGAACTTGTTGCATTTATGACTGCATTTTATATTTTTAGGCTTATTTTTAATGTTTTTTTCGGCGAATCTCACGTAGATAAAAATTTGCATGTTCACGAATCGCCGAACGTAATGACCGTACCGCTGATAATATTGGCTTGTTTTGCTGCCGTGTTCGGTTTTATAGGCATGCCGCCGTTTAATCATTCCATATTTTACAGTTTTATAAACAAAGATTTTGCAAATTCATTAAATTTTTCTCCGGCGGTAAATAATTATCCATGGTATCTGCTGAGCACAGTTTCCGTTATTGCAGGTATTAGCGGAATATATACGGCATATGTTTTTTATATAAAAAAATCTTTAGATTTAGAGATGCTTAAGAAAAGATTTAAGGCTGTATATGCCCTTTCATACAATAAATTATATATTGATGAAATATACGATTTTGCAATTGTCAGACCTATGAAAAATTTTTCTGTTTTTTTATGGAGGGTAGTGGATTCTTTTGTTATAGACGGCGCAGTGAACGGCATAGCGCAATGGATAAGCGTCACTTCGTCAAAAGTAAGAAAGGTGCAAAACGGAATGCTGATGAGCTACGTTTTTACGCTTACCGTCGGAGTTATAGCGCTGCTTGCCTATTATTTTGTGAGATGAAATATAATAATGAATATAATAATTAAAACAGCCAATAGTGAATGCCGATATTAATTTAGTTAGAATAGCTAGAGCGGTATATATATAATATGCATAACGTATAAAAGCAGATTAGTCATTTAATTTGTATATTAATTAATAAATGTTGAAATGTTGAAAATTTAATTAACTTAAGAAATATATTATTGAACTAACAGGAAATTATATGAGTATTTTTTTAAAGTATATTTTATCGATAATAATTTTTTTCCCCTTGCTGTCCGCCCTTATATTAGTTTTCGTAAATAAAAAGGCGGAAGGGCTGCTAAGAAACCTTGCTACGGTTTTGTCGTTAGTAGAATTTCTGCTCTCTTCATTTTTATTTATATACTTTAAATCAAATACATATGAGTTCCAATTTGTAGAAAGATTCAGCTGGATAAGAGCATTTGGAGCCTCTTATTTTCTTGGTATCGACGGTGTAAGTTTATTCATGATACTGCTTACCACGCTTATGACGTTCGTTTCTTTATTGTCAAGCTATAAATATATCAAAGACCACGTTAAAGAATTTGTTATTTTAATGCTTGTGCTGGAAACGTTTATGCTTGGAACATTTGCTTCGTTAGATGTTTTGCTGTTTTACCTGTTCTGGGAGTTTATGCTTATTCCTATGTATTTTATTATAGGTATGTGGGGCTCAGGAAGAAGAATTTACTCAGCCGTAAAGTTTGTCTTATATACATTAGCCGGTTCGCTGATAATGCTTTTTGGACTTATTACGATATTTATATTGCATTATAATCAAACAGGCAATTTTACATTTAATTTATTAAAACTGTATAACACTAATATCCCCTTAACGCTGCAAATAGTCCTGTTTATTGCGATATTCTTAGGATTTGCGGTAAAAGTGCCTGTATTTCCGTTTCATACATGGCTGCCGGATGCCCATACCGAAGCGCCTACGGCAGGAAGCGTTATCTTAGCGGGCGTCTTGCTGAAATTCGGCGTTTACGGTTTTTTTAGATTTGCAATTCCCTTAATGCCGGAGGCGGCGCTTATACTCACTCCAATCATACTTGTTCTTGCAGTAATCAGCATAATATACGGTGCGTTAGTTTCTATAGTACAAAAAGATTTAAAAAGATTAGTGGCTTTTTCAAGCGTATCGCATATGGGTTTCATAATGCTCGGATTGTTTGCTATGACCGCAGTCAGCGTCGACGGGTCGGTTCTGCAGATGATAAATCACGGTATTTCTACCGGCGCTCTTTTTCTTTTTGTAGGAATGTTTTACGAAAGGCGTCATACAAGACTTATTGCAGATTTTGGCGGCTTAGCCAAAAAAGCCCCGATTTTTGCCGCCTTATTTATGATAGCTGTTTTGTCTTCGGTGGGATTGCCGGGATTAAACGGGTTTGTCGGAGAATTCTTAATTTTAGTCGGGTCATTTAAACAATATACGGTATTTACTATATTCGCGACAAGCGGGATTATTTTTGCCGCAGTTTATTTATTATGGATGTTTCAAAGAGTCATGTTTCAGGATATAACAAATCAAAAAAATGAGGACTTTAAAGATATGACTTTTAGAGAGATAATGACTGTTTTACCGCTGATTTTTTTAATGTTTTTCATAGGTTTATATCCAGATGTATTTTTAAGCAGAATAAATCCGACTGTTGTTCATTTTGTAAATATAATAGAACATAATAAATACGCTTATAATTTAATTAAAGCAAAAATGGGGTTGTTCAATGCTTGATTTAGCGCAAATTTATAACGGGTACTATCTTGAGAAAAGTTTACTTAGCGTAATGCCGGAAGCGGTGTTGATAATTTTTGCTTTTTTAATTTTATTGGCGGGATTGTTTAGTAACTTTTCTAAGAATAGCGTAAATTCATATTATTTGGCTTTAATAGGCATAACGTTTTCTTTTCTTTATCTTTTTATGCTGTCAGACCACACAATAAAGGGTTTTTACGGTTCAATCGTATTCGATAAATTTGACGTATTTTTATTTACGGCTATATTATTATCCGGTTTTCTTACTGTATTAATGTCAAAAAATTATTTTGATACGCGAAATGTTTTAATACCTGAGTATTATAGTCTTATTCTGTTTTCAATTTCGGCAATGATGCTTTTAGTATCTTCAATTAACCTTATTATGATTTTTCTGTCGATTGAATTTATGTCGATATGCGCTTATATTTTAACCGGTTATTTAAAAGGTGAATCAAGGAGCACCGAAGCTGCGATGAAATACTTTGTGCTCGGCGCTTTCGCCTCCGCTTTTTTGTTGTTCGGTTCTGTTCTTATATATGCCGCTACAGGACATTTAGGTTTATATAATATACATAATTTTATGTCTCAGCAAAATTATAAATTATTATATCATACTTACAATGTACATACTTTTTTAGTAATAGGATTAATTTTGCTATTAGTCGGACTGGCATTTAAAATGTCCTTATTCCCTTTTCACGCATGGACGCCGGACAGCTATGACGGAGCTCCGACTCCCGTTACTAATCTTATGGCGACGGGAATAAAGATTGCCGCTTTCGGCGTTTTTATTAGGGTTTTTACGTCTATATATAATTTTAACGTGTTTAATTTCTATAATATTTTATGGGTTTTAGCAATATTGACGATGACCTTCGGAAATTTTGCCGCTTTACTGCAGACGGATTTAAAAAGGCTCATAGCTTATTCATCTATTGCACAGGCGGGTTATATATTGCTGGGCGTCATAGCTGGGGGATACTATGGGATATCCGGAACTTTATTTTATTTGATAGCATATGTCTTTATGACGGCGGGAGCCTTTGCAATTGTTATAATGTTTGAAAATTTAAATTTAACATCCGTGGATATAAAAAGTTATTCAGGTCTGGGATATAAATATCCGCTTGCAGGCGCCGCATTTTCTTTTTTTCTGCTGTCGCTTGCCGGAATACCGGTAACATCAGGATTTATGGGAAAATTTTTTGTGTTTTCCGCCGCAATTAAGTCTGGCTATTATTGGCTTGTTATTATAGCGTTGTTGAATAGCGCAGTTGCGGCATATTACTATATTAAAATAATTGTCAAAATGTATATGTCGGATAATAACGATAACAGCGAACAGATAAAGTTATCAAACGGCAGCAATAATACAATTGTAAATACCGTTAACGCTAACAATATGGATTTACAAACTTTCGCAGAGAGCGGCGGCGGCAAGACCGCATTAACGGAAACAGTTTTATTGAAATCAACGACATCCGCTTTGATTATAGCCGTTATTATATGTTTAATTTTTACTTTGATACTCGGCATATTTCCGCAGCCGTTTATCAGTTTTGCATCCAGGTCGGTAACATCGCTGTGGAATATCTAAACTATACTTATTTGGCTCCCGCAAAGGTCAACTTTTTTTTAAAAATAGGCGAAAAAAATCCTGCAAATAATTTACACTATATTTTTTCAATAATTAGAAGGGTGTCCGTTTTTGACAGAATAACATTTGAAATAAACGAAGACCATAACAAACTAAAGGTTATTCCGGGCAAAACTATCTCAAAACAATTAGTTCAAAAAGAATTACAAGAATATACGGACAACCTTGAAAAAAAATTGTTGGGCGATGATAATTTAATTATTAAAGCTTCCAATTTATTTTTTAATAAAATTAATTTAAAGAATAAATATATTAATGCCGTTGTCGAAAAAAATATTCCAATGCAGGCAGGTTTAGGAGGAGGCTCAAGCGATGCCGCAGGAATGCTTAATATTTTAAATAGAATATATCATAACCCTCTAAATTATGACGAATTAAACAGTATTGCCATAAAATTGGGTTCCGATGTAAGTTTTTTTTTAAATGAGAGAGATGCGCTTGTGGCGGGGACCGGTGAGATTATAATCCCCATAGCAGAAAAATCGCTTAAAAAATATTATATAGCAGTGATAGTGCCGAAATTTGGAATATCGACTAAAGAAGCATATGAAGCCTTTGATGATTTGGTATTGACAAAAAAAATAAATTACTATAATATATTGAATTTGAACTTTAGTTGATC
>JAKAQK010000198.1 GCA_021822625.1 bacterium
TCTTACATTCAATTCTTGCCCAAGAGTATGTTTATTGCGCTCGTAATAAATATTTTTAAACCTTTTTTTGTATGAATTTACTGTCTTTTCAGTTTCGTCATTAGTACTATCATCTGTTATGATTATTTCTATGTTCTTGTATGTCTGGCACAGAGCACTTTCTATTGCCTTTATGAAAAACCCGGTGCGATTATATGTCGTAATGAGTATGCTAACTAAAGGTTTTTCGTTTTCCATTTTACACTCTTATCATATATTTTTACATTAAATAACTGATTGACTTTTAAAGTATATATATTAGCATTGAAATTTCCATACAATGCTTACAAGATAAAAACCGTATAGTTTTTTTCTGTTGATTTTAATTCACTTAACTTGATATATCTTATCGCACCGTTCAAAAATAGATAAACAAATTATCCATTTTCGGCGAATATATAATTATCTCTTTTATGTTTAAGTCTCCACTTTTTCATAAAGCGGTTAATATTTTTAATTTTAAAAATTGCGCCTATACATAAATTTTTTTTCATATAAAATATTTTATATTTTCGTATATATTAAGTTGTAATTAGCTATTTTAAATATCATGTTATAAATTAGACAAATTTATAACGTAAGAACATCGATAAATTTTTCGGGTAATTCTAAAGAATCTCCAGAACTTAAATTAATATTATAAGCAAAATCAGATTCAAACATCAGTCCCCATTTATTTATTAAATAATCAAGTTCTTTCTTAAGTCTCAATTTCTTTTCTTTTGTATCATCATATCCCCTTGTTATAGATTCGTAATGATAAAGAATTGCATATGGGGTGTAAACGTTATAATAACCTGATTTCATAATTTTCAAGCAAAAATCTATATCATTATAAGCTATCGTTAAATTTTCGTCCATACCGCCAGAGTCTACGTATAATTTTCTTCTAATAGCCGTACAAGCGCCGGTAACTGCTGAATAATTTTGCAATAAATTTGCTCTTCCCGAATAACCGGCGTCGTCTCTATTAAGTCCACGAAAGACATGAAGAGGTCCGCCAAACTTATCAATAACAACTCCTGCATGCTGAATAGTATTATCCTGATATAAAAGTTTAGCGCCTACCGCTCCTATTTCAGGACGCAAGGCATGGGAAACAAGCTCTCTTAACCAGTCGTCGTTAATCACTTCTGTATCGTTGTTTAATAATACCAGGATATCCCCCTTGGCTGATTTAACGGCAAAATTATTAATGGCAGAATAATTAAAAGGCTTGTTGTAATCAATGACCTTTATATTGTCTAAAGCATTAATATATTCCAAATATTTAATAGTTTGTTCATCGGTGCTGTTGTTATTAACGACTATAATTTCATAATTTTTATAAGAGGTTTTTTCAATTATGCTGTCAATGCAATTTTTTAATATGCCGTAACCGTTATACGTAGGTATAATTATACTTGCAAGCGAATTTTTATCTATATAGTAAATAACCCGGTTCCACATAGGCATTAATGGAGCTTCAACTGCTTTAGCTTTTATATGCATTCTGTCAAGATGCTCCTGAATTGCTTTCCTTGCGGCTATTAACGCATATGATTTATTTCCTACATTAACGGCGGTAGAACCTTCCGTCATTCTCCAATGGTATAAAGTCCTTGGAATATGCCTGATTTCGGAGTATTTTATTTTTTCTATAAATCTTAAAGCAAGGTCGTAATCCTGCGAACCCTCATATCCTTCCCTGAAACCTCCGATTTCATCGACTATAGACTTTTTATAAACTGCTAAATGGTTTATCATATTCTGCGATAAAAAAAGGTCTGGATTCCAATCCGATTTAAAATAAGGCATGACTCTGCTTCCGTCGAAATACAATTTGTCTTCGTCGCTGTAAATTAACTTTGCGTCCAGATGTTCGTTAATTTCCTTTACCGCAAAAAATAAAGCGGATTCGGGCAGTTCGTCGTCGTGGTCTAAAAGGGCTATATAATCTCCGGTTGAAATAGAAAGCGCGCTGTTAGAAGCTTTGGAAATATGGCCGTTTTCGGTTCTGTATATAACTTTAATTCTTTCGTCTTTTTCCTTGTAATATTTTAAAATTTCTTTTACGTGAATTTCCGTAGATGCGTCGTCTGCTATGCAAAGTTCCCAGTTTGGATAAGTCTGGCTGATTACGGATTCTATCGCCTTGGTTAAATATTCTCTTGGGGTATTATAGGTAGGCATGATAATGCTTATTTTTGGTTTAAATTTGAATATAAGAGTTCTTTGTTTTTTAAGTTCCGTTATAGAAGGTTCGTTATATTTAATCCATACTTGATAAATTTCATTCTGTTCAAATGATACTTTTATATCCTTATTATGTTTAACTATATTATTAATTAATGTTTTGTAAGCAAAAAGTAATTTTTCTTTTTCATAAAATAATGATTTTATATCCATTTGGGATTCGAATGTGTCGAAACTTCGTTTTATATCTGTTATTTTTTTATAAATTCTTATATTATACTCGTTTAATTTTAAAATATCGCCGCAAAGTTTTAAAGCTTTTTCATATTTCTTGTTTGGGATTAAATTCTCGATTTCCCTTTCGATAGATTGAAAACTGTTTAACGAAATAATATATTTAGAAACGTCATTTTTAGATTTATTCGCAATAAATAAATTATCCATTTCGGCAAATATATAATTATCTCTTTTATATTTGAGTCTCCATTTTTCCATAAAGCGGTTAATATTTTCAATATCGTGCTTTTTTCTGCCCGCCGTTTTTTCTTCAAAATGAAATATTATGCTCTTCGGATTAAATATAAGCCTGTAACCAGCTTCGCGCAATTTAAGGCATAAATCCACGTCTTCGAAACCGTTAATATAGCCCTCGTCAAAACCACCAACCGACTCGAATACTTCTTTTTTGAGCATAAGGCATGCCGCCGTGAGCGCGTTATAGCTTTTTATGTAAATTGCATTCTTGATATCCGATTGCCCGCAACCGGATATATTCATTTCTGAATAGGCATTATAAGGAACTAATCGTTCTTCGAACATTATGCCGGCCTGCTGAATTTTTTTGTCGGGATATAACAGCAGAGGACCTGCGGCACCTATTTTTAAAGATTTTGCCTCGTCAGAATTCACGGAATAATAAATTTCGTCTATAGTTCCCTTTGAAACTACCGTATCGTTATTCAAAAATAAAATAATTTCGGAATTTGAAACTTTCGCTCCCATATTAGATGCTTTTGCAAATCCTAAATTTTCATCATTTGAAATAAAGCGAAAATTATTTA
>JAKAQK010000199.1 GCA_021822625.1 bacterium
AAAGGAATAGCAAGAGATTATTTATTAAAATCACAAAGGCAAATGGTATTCAATAAACCTGTAAGGGTTAGCACGATAGGCAAAGGTGGTCAAGCAGGTAGAGTTTATTCTGTCGACGGTAAATCAGTTGCATTATCGGCAAACGGAGGTGGCAGAGGTGCTAAAACGGGGTTATATGTGATTTATAATCATTATGCATCTAATATCAATTACGATAAGTCATTTACTCTTGGCAGTCTAAGCGGAAATATTGGAAGTAGTTCGGGACAATGCGTAATTACCGATATTGATAATTTTTTTGATAAGTTTACGGATAAATCTTGTTTCGATACTAAAACAGCTTGCAAGTCTAATGTAGCACTTCAGGAACTAAAACCTTATATCTGCAAATTAACCCCTCTTGAATGCGAAAGGCTTCAGACTTTGCCGGAACATTACACGGAAGGCATATCAAACACGCAAAGATATAAAGCTATCGGAAACGGCTTTACAATAGATGTGATAGTGCATATACTTAAAAACATAGGGGGTTAAATTATGAAAACAAAATTAACCCCCTTTGGCTATTTCGGAGGCAAATTTTTTATGGCAGATAAGTTAATGCCTTTATTTCCGAAACATAAAACTTACGTCGAAGTTTTTGGCGGGTCCGGCGCGATACTAATAAATAAAAAGCCGTCGGAAATCGAGGTTTATAACGATATAGACGGAGAACTTTATAACTTTTTTAAGGTCATAGCGGACAAAAAACTGTTTAAGAAATTTCAAGAGAAAATAAGTTTATTGCCGTATTCCCGCGAATGCTATTACGAATATCGTGATATGCGGACGGATAAGCTTGACAAAGCGGAACGAGCGGTAAGGTTTTATTATTTGATTAAATCAACGATAAACGGCGAACATCCTAACTCCAAGAAAGGACCCGGCTGGCGGTTTTCTATAGACGTAAATATACCGAAATATGTTAGGAATAGCATAGATAAATTAAGCCTGATACACAAAAGGCTTTCAGAAGTTTATATCGATAATTTAGACTTCAGAAAATTAATCGCTAACTGGGACCGCCCCGATACGTTTTTCTATCTCGACCCGCCTTACGTGGCAAGTTCCCGCAAGAGCGGCGGTTATATGTTCGAGATGACGGATAAAGACCACAACGACCTTATAGATATTCTTTTAAATATCAAAGGTAAATGGCTTTTAAGCGGCTACGATAATAATATTTATAGCAGGCTTTCAGGCTTTTACAGGCAGGATTTTAATTCTTTCGCTAATAGCTTGAGGTATAGGGATAAAAATAACTGCCCTGAACGGATAGAGACCGTCTGGGCTAATTACGATTTAAACGAGCAAGGGCAGATACCGCTCTTTGCGGAGGCTTAAAATGTCATTAACGGAAGCGGAATTTAAACGCTTATTTCCTAAACAGGCGGCGGAGTTGGACTTATCGCAAAAGGCTATATCTGCACGGCACGGTAAATATAATGCCGTTAAAACACAAATTGACGGCATTATTTTCGATAGCAAAAAAGAAGCTGAATATTATGAAAAATTGTTAATACTTAAACAAGCGGACGAAGTTATCTATATTGAATTACAGCCGGAATTTGAATTGCAGGAGGGATATATCAAAGACGGTGCAAAAATACGTCCGATAAAGTACATTGCCGACTTTCTTGTCGTGTATAAAGACGGGCATATTGAGATTATAGATACGAAAGGATATAGAAAAGATAAGGTTTACTTGCTGAAAAAGAAGTTATTCCATTACAAATTTAAAGGTTTGACGATTAAGGAGGTTTAAAATGAAAATAATAAAAAATATTGAAGTCCCGACAGGCAATATTTTAATTGTTAAAGGTGAAAAAGGATATTTAGAAATGTTATCTTTAGGTGATTATGGCAAAGAACATAATCTAAAATGCGATGCAATGGGGTTAAATAGAGAGTTAAGCAAGGTAGAACATACAAAACTTATGCCATTAGAAGATAAATGGGTTATAACCATATCAACGCAGTATGGATGCAGTATGGGTTGCCAATTTTGCGATGTGTCTAAAGTGGGTAAAGGTATAAATGCGACTTACAATGATTTAATTAGGCAGGTTTTAACTGGTATAAAATTACATCCTGAAGTTGAATATTCTAAAAGGTTAAATATTCACTATGCACGAATGGGTGAACCTACATTTAATCCTTTTGTTTTAGATGCAACTAAATGGCTTAAAACACATATAGACCCTGAATATAAAATACATCCAGTTGTATCAACAATGTTACCCAAGAATAATGAATGGTTAAAGACTTTTATTCATACTTGGATAAGGATAAAGAACAGGCTATTAAAAGGCGAAGCAGGTTTGCAATTTAGTATTAATTCGACTAATGATAAAGAAAGGGAGTTAATATTTAACAAACAGGCATTACCCCTTGAAGAAATACCAAAATTAATGGACGAAAGTATACCTAACGGTCGGAAATTCACTTTGAATTTTGCAATAGCTAATTGGGAAATAGACCCTGATAAATTGTTAAAATATTTTTCGCCAGAGGATTATATAATTAAATTAACTCCGATGCATAAGACTATTGCCGCTGAAAAAAATAATATTAAAACCACTGGCGACTATACTACATATTATCCATATAAAGAAATAGAAGAAAAGTTAAAGTCAGCGGGATATGATGTATTGGTTTTTATTGCATCTAAAGAGGAAGATGAAAGTAGAATAACTTGCGGTAATGCCATTCTTGCAGATAGGGCAAAAACGATTAAAGAGGTATAATATGGGCTTTAAAGAAGATTTTACAGATGAGATATTTAGAGAAGTTATTTGAAAATATGGAGCAAAAGCGAGAGCAAGAAAACATAAAAAATAAGGAGGTATCAAATGATATTTAAAGATTATTGGAATGATAAAGAATTAGAAGGAAAGTTTAAAATTAAATATCCATATTTGGCTGATTTAGTCGAAAAAGGAAAATTAGATGGTAAATTTGATTTTAGGGAAATAAATTTAAAACAATTTTTAGAGAATGGCAATTATATGATGATTAGTGAAGATTTGTGGGACACGAAACTAATAAAAGCTGGCGATATAGGCGGTAAATCATTTCATTTTTTCACGCAAAATAATCTAAATTTAGGCACACTCTATTTTTCTAATTCTCCGGATGCCGAAAGGTTGCCTGCAACTATGTGTTTTATCTTGAAAAAAATAACCGCTTCTATTAGGATAATGATAAAAGATGATTTAAAATTTAAGATAGA
>JAKAQK010000045.1 GCA_021822625.1 bacterium
CATGTCGAAATCAAGCTTGCCCTTCATAGATTTTATTTTTTCCGCTTTCTTTTTTTTAAGATAAGAATCAATTGCTATTTTAACGGCAGAAGCCTTGCTTTTCACATGTGTTTCTTCTAGAAGAACGTCGATTATATCTTTGTCTATTGTGATTGTAGTGCGCATATAAATACCTCGTCTATATATTATTAAATTTATGCAAATACTATGCATTAATTTTAATATAATTTTTATGCAAAATCAAGCTGTTTGAATGGCCTTATTGAATCTAAAATCAGGCTTTTATTTTTTCATCAACCATGTCCGCAACTCCATAATTATTTCAATATTTTTTCGGAAAATTCTTTCGTGCATTTTTTATAAAAATCCCTTTTACTTTCTTCATATCTTGCTTCTATATATTACAACCCCTTATCAAATATTAATTTAATAAGATTATATCATAATAAAAATTTATTTATAAATTTAATAAAATCGTCAAACGCAGGCGGGAGTAAGGGAATAAATAAATATGTCCCCATTATTTCCATTATTTCCATTATTTCTTATTTTGGCTTGACAGTTAGAAAATATTCATTGACATAGTTCATCATAAATGATACACTAATTGTATCCTAATAATATAAGAGGTGAAAAAAATGCCTACGAAGAATCCAAGGCTTAATGTCGTTCTGAATAAAAGAACTGAAGAGCTTATCGATATTTTATCAAAAAAAAGAGACATATCTAAATCGGCCCTCGCCAAAGAACTTATAGAAAAAGCTATAGAGCTTGAAGAAGACTTTTATCTTGACGAGATTGCGGAAACCAGAAATAAAACCCTTAAAAGCAATCTCAGTTCGGAAGAAGAATTTTGGAAACCTTATGGAATTTGAAATATTCTTTCATAACGATGTTTATAACGACCTCAAGGAAATACCCAAAGAATATCTTATAAAAATCAAAGAAGCTATAAACAATAAAGTGAAAGAGAAGCCTGAATTTTACGGAATACCCTTAAAGGGTTCTCTTAAGCCGTATAGAAAGTTCAGAATCGGAGATTACAGGATAGTTTTTAAAGTCAAGGGTAATAAAATATATATACTTGCAATATTGCATAGAAAAAAAGTATATAAGATTGCCGGAAATAGAAAAACATGATACATCCTTTAACTATTGCAGATTTTGCTGCTTATTGCGCCTATCGCCTCAATATACAAAAACATCGCGAACTATACAAATTAAAAAAAAATATTTTACCAATACAGTTTAGCAATACAGCAAACGCAGGTGGGAGTAAGATACGGAGGCGGGCGTTTATAAAAGCGAAGCTTTTATGCCCGCCGAAATGGCAATAAATCTTGTATAATATACATAATATCATTTAATATACATATTTATTTTAAGATGTTAGGGTGTGTGGGCGGGGATAATTAGGCCGCCGAAAATAATTAAAGCGGGGCTGTGTCTGGTCGTCAATACAAAAATCCAAACAGCCACATGGGAATTTTTCTTTTACTGCCGATTTCGATATCATCCAATATTAAATAACCGCCGTCTTTTATTTGTGAAGAATCTTTATTTTTGCCGCCTATTTCGAATATATATTTTTTATCTAATATCAAATCGCCTTTTTTGGGATACTCTATGTCATGGATATATATAAACTGGGACACAATAAAGGTTTCTCTTATAGTGCCTATCTTTTGTCCATCGCAATAGCAATAGTTAAGGTTGGTATTATGCAGGTATATTTTTTCAGGTTTTACGAAAATTGAATCGCCCCTTGTTTTGGATTTCAATATATTAAAAATATTTCCCTGGCTCAAGTAGCTTATATATTGATATAACGTGGCTCTGTCCATTTCCATTTTTTGGGCAAGTTTTGTTATATTTATTTCAAACGGTTCGGATTGGCAAATAAGTTTCACAAGTTTTTTAAGTTTTATAGTATTTTTTGCATCAACCCCGAATACAAAAGGCAAATCGCTTTCTATTACCACATTTATAGTTTCTTCCAATTTTTTAAAATAAGTATCCGGATTTTCGAAATAAAATGGATAAAAACCTTTTTGTAAGTACTCTTTGAATAATTTCAATGGTTTTATTCCTTGTAAGATTTCATATGCAATTTCAGTATGATTATTTAGAATTTCCTCTATTTTATATGTTTTATATTTATTTTTTGTTTTTAATTCTAAAAATTCCCTAAAAGATAGGCCGTTTATTCTATATAAAACCGCCCTTCTGCTTAGATCGCTTTTAGAATTTTCAAGATTAACGGCAGATGATCCTGAAAAGATAACTTTTAGAGGCAAAAAATCATAAATTTGTTTTAAATCTTTTTCAAAATTCGGATATTTATGGATTTCATCTATAATTAAAATCGCTCCGTCGTTTTTCGCAAAGTCATTCGCTATTTCAAATAAAGTGACGTCACTGACCTCTATGCTATCGGCACTAAAATATAACTTTTTATCTATCGGTAAATCAAGATTTTTTAAATATTGGAGCAAAAATGTCGTCTTTCCCGCGCCTCTCGGTCCCAATACCCCAATTAATTTGTCGTTAAAATTCACTAAATCGAACAAATACCTTTTATATTCAATATTAAAATTAGATATAAGAGTTATAAATCGTTCCGACAGATAGTCTAACATTGGTTATTTGTTCTGTTTATTTATACTTAATTTTAAATAGTACTGTAACCTATACAAAATAATATCAAATTTGTTGACTATTATCAACAAATTTTTATGCCGCGTATCCGAAAAATGTTGCCGGCCATATTATAAACAATAAAAAATTTTTGCCGATATCTATTATTATAAAATCTACTTTATGCCCGTTCTGTTCCGCCAATAAAATATCGGCGGTATTTTACCTATCTTTGCAAAGGGTTTATATAATTCTAAAGACGCTAAATTTTAACGATTTTTATTTCGCATTTTTCCGCATACATTCTAATTTGTTTGCCGCATAATTCATAAACGTCTTCCTGCCGGCAACGTTTATAATAATCTACGGTCAGCTTAACGGCTTCATCTATGCTGAGCTTTGGCTCCCAGCCGAGAACGGAGAGAGCTTTGTCGATGTTAAGGCTTAACAGTTTGGCTTCATGCAGGGCGGATTCGGCATGAAGATTTGATTTAGCTTTGTTATGTTCGATAGCTGCGGCGGTTAAGCCGGAAACGTATTTCCATTCTCCTTTGCCGTAATATTTTACCACTTTCTCCACGACTTCTCCGACGGTTGCGGCGGCATCCTGAAGAGGCCCGAAATTCCATGCGCCGGAGTATATTTTAGGGTTTTCTAATATTTTGGAAGCCAGAAGCAGATAGCCGGAAAGAGGCTCTAATACATGCTGCCATGGTCTTATCGAACCCGGATTTCTTACTTCGATAGGCTCGTCTTTTTCTATTGCCCTTACGCAGTCCGGTATAAGCCTGTCTTTAGCCCAGTCTCCGCCGCCTATTACGTTGCCTGCTCTAACCGTTGCCATTGCCTTGCCTCGGCCGAATCTGTCAACGTTAAAATCCTCAGGATTAAAAAATGATTTCATATAAGCCAAAGAAATTAACTCCGCCGCGCCTTTGCTTGCGCTGTAAGGGTCGTAACCGCCCATAGGGTCCGTTTCTTTGTATCCGCATAGCCGCTCTTTGTTGTCGTAGCACTTATCGGAAGTTATTACTATTAGGATTTTCGCGGTTTTAGACATCCTGAAAGCCTCGAGGACGTTTGCGGTGCCGGTAACGTTAGTTTCTATAGTTTCAAGAGGTATTTTATAAGACTCCCTGACTAACGGCTGAGCCGCAAGATGAAATATTATTTCCGGCTTAAAATTATTTACTGCGGAATTTAATTTATTAAAATCCCTTATATCGCCTCTTATATCGGACATCTTTTCAGACAGGCGCGCATGAACGAAATTATCGTCGGGCGTATATGGGTCGAGGGCGTAGCCCGCAACTGCGGCGCCGAGCCTTAAAAGCCATATAGAAAGCCAGGAACCTTTAAAACCGGTATGGCCGGTAATTAATATTTTTTTATTTCTGAAATAACCGTTAAAATTATTATTTTTTTTAATATCGTTCAATAATATAGCCTGCCTTGCTCTATAATTTGTTTTTAATCTAAAAAAATTATATCATATTACTATCAATTTTTAATTTTTATATTTAAATTATTTAACGGAACTCATTTTAAACCGCTAAATTTAACTCTTAAAATAACCGATAATATTACATATGAAAGTAGTAATCCTTGCAGGCGGACTCGGAACGAGGCTCTCGGAAGAAACCGAAATGCGCCCTAAACCTATGGTAGAAATCGGCGGCAAGCCGATATTGTGGCACATAATGAAAATATATTCCTCCTACGGCTTTAACGAGTTTATTATATGCCTCGGATATAAAGGAAATATGATAAGGGAATATTTCGCTAACTACTTTTTATATCAGTCCGACGTTACAATAAACTTATCCGATAACTCTATCGACGTCCATAACTGCAAAGCTGAACCTTGGAAAATTACGCTCGTTGATACCGGCTTAAACACCCAGACCGGCGGAAGGATAAAAAGGATAAAGAACTACATAGGCGATAAACCTTTTTTTCTTACCTACGGCGACGGCGTATCCGACGTAAATATCGAAAAACTTCTGAAATTTCACAAAAAACATAAAAAGTTATTGACGATGACCGCCGTCCAGCCGGAAGGCCGCTTCGGTTCCTTAGACATCGACCAAAATACCGATGCGATAATAAAATTTCTCGAAAAGCCAAAGGGCGATAACGCATGGATTAACGGAGGATTTTTCGTAGCGCAGCCGGAGATAATCGATTACATTAAAAACGACACGACTATTTTTGAGCGGGAACCTTTAGAAAAGCTTGCAAAGGAAGGCAATCTCCTTGCATATAAGCATAAAGGCTTGTGGAAATGCATGGATACCCAGAGAGATAAAAGCCAGTTAAACCAGATGTGGGAAACCGGCAATGCGGCATGGAAGGTGTGGGATGGGGAATAATTATTATATTTTGTCGGTTTTATAAGTGATATAATAATATTTGTAAAATAAACGAAAATTAAAAAGGGGTAAAATATGAAAAATAATATTAAAGTTCCCAAAGAAACTATAAATAAAAAACGCAATAAAATAGCTTATACCGAACAAGAATTAACCGACATATTTAACTGGGATCCATTAGACAACGAGGAATGGAACGGTTTTCATATCGCATCTTCCGTACCTGTATTGCCTGCCGGAAAGACTAAAAAAGAGATAAATCAAAAGTTATGAGAGTTATTCCTATTAGAAATAATTCTATTGAAATCGGAAGTATTTGTATAGCAATGGTGCCTTATTCAGATTTTTCAGGTTTCAAAAAAAGACCTATTTTGATAATAGATAAAAGCAAATATTCAGATTATCTCTACTTTCCGCTTACTTCGAATAAATCTAGGAAAGGAGTTTTAATTGAAAGCGAGCTTGATATAGCGGACGGCATACTACCGGTAAATTCTATTGCAATTACAGACAGAGTGTGCAGTATAGCCGGACAATTAATTGAAGGCAGGATAGCGACTCTCAAAAATAATAAATTAGCTATCGTATTAAGAGAATTTACAAAGGTATCTGCCAGGCTTTATTTTAAATCAAAACAAATGTCTCCAGAACAAAAAACTCAAACTTCTAAAACAAAATATATACCGGCTTCCGGAAAAATTATAGACGAAAAAGATTTGGATAATATGATAGACTCGTCTCTCGATATGTGGCTTACTTCGGGAAGGTTTAACGACGAATTCGAAAAAAAGCTGTCTGAATTTTTAAATATAAAATACATCTTAACCGTAAATTCCGGCTCGTCAGCAAATCTCATTGCCATTACTACCCTTACCTCTCCAAAGTTAAATGAGAAAAGGCTTAAAAAAGGCGACGAGGTTATTACCGTGGCGGCAGGTTTCCCGACTACCATAACGCCTATAATACAGAATGGATTAATTCCGGTATTCATAGATATCCAAATAGGAACGTATAATATAGACCCCTCGCAAATAGAGGAATCCATAACTCCCAGAACCAAGGCTATATTTATAGCCCATACCCTCGGCAATCCGTTCGACGTCGAAAAAGTCTTAAAAATTGCGAATAAGTATAATCTTTGGCTGATCGAAGATAATTGCGATGCTTTGGGCTCAAAGGTTAACGGACGCTTTACGGGAACACTCGGCCACATATCCACGCTAAGTTTTTATCCTGCCCACCACATTACTATGGGAGAAGGCGGGGCAGTTATTACAAACGACCCCGAATTATACGCTATAGCTCTATCGTTACGCGACTGGGGCAGAGACTGCTGGTGCAAACCAGGTAAAGACGACACCTGCAAAAACAGGTTTAACAGACAATTCGGCAACTTACCCGCCGGTTACGACCACAAATACGTTTATTCGCATCTTGGATACAATCTTAAAATTACAGACTGGCAGGCCTCCGTAGGTGTTTCGCAGTTAGATAAACTTCCTGCTTTCATAGAAAAGCGTAAAGAAAACTTCGATATAATGGTAAAAGGACTAAAAAAAATAAAAGGAATCGAAAATTATTTGATACTGCCCGAGCATCTTCCCGATTCCGAACCTTCATGGTTCGGTTTTCCTATAACGGTAAAACAGAATCAGGCGTTTAATAAAATAGACCTTGTCAAATTCCTTGAATCCAACAACATCGGAACAAGACATCTTTTTGCCGGCAACATACTAAGACAGCCTGCCTTTTTAAACAACAAAATAGAACTTAGAATAAGAAATTCCGGCATATTAAAATCTACCGACTTATCGGAATCAGATTATGAAATGTTACAGAATACCGATATAGTCATTAATTCGACTTTCTGGGTAGGGGTTTGGCCGGGCATAAGCAAGGACGATATAAGTTTCATATTAAAAAAAATTAAAGAATTATTTTGATAAATATTATGCGCGTCGCAGATTATATAGCCGAATTCATAGCGTCTCATCCTGATACATCCAAAACCGTTTTTATGGTCTCAGGCGGCGGAAATATGCACTTAATAGACGCTCTTGGAAGAAACGGTAAGCTTAATTACGTATGCAACCACCACGAACAGGCATGCGCATTTGCAGCCGAGGGGTACGCAAGGCTTTCAAATAAAATAGGGGTTGCTTTCGTAACTACCGGTCCCGGCGCAACAAATGCTATAACGGGAGTCTATAGCTCATGGGTAGATTCCATCCCTATCCTTATAATATCCGGACAGGTCAAATTTGCCACAACCGTTAAAAGTCAGCCCGAACTTAAGTTGCGTCAGCTTGGGGACCAGGAAGTAAATATTATAGATATAATAAAGCCGATAACCAAATATGCGGTTATGCTGGAAAATAAAAACGAAATTAAATACCACCTGCAGAAAGCTCTTTATCTTGCTAAAGACGGCCGACCCGGCCCTGTCTGGTTAGACATTCCTCTTGATATCCAGGGTGCGGACATTAATGAGAATGAATTAAAAGGATTTAAAAAACCAGCCGATAAAAAATATAATTGCAAAAGCGATAAAGTCATAACCATGCTGAAACAGGCGCAAAGGCCTGTTATTATTGCCGGAAACGGCATAGCGCTTGCAGATGCGCGCAGAGAATTTAAAAAATTATCTAAAATTCTAAAAATACCGGTAATAGCAACTTTTGCCCGGTACGATATTTTAAACGAAAACGATGAATATTATTTTGGACGGTTCGGAACTATAGGGCAAAGGGCGGCAAACTTTATAATGCAGAACTCTGACCTTATACTTGCCATTGGTGCTAGGCTGAATATTAGAGCCATAAGCTATAACTGGGAATATTTTGGCAGAGTGGCAAAGAAAATTGCCGTCGATATAGACGAAACGGAATTAAACAAACATACATTAAATATCGATTTAAAAATTAATTCCGATGCAAAACAATTTATCCAAGAATTTATAAATAAAATAAAATTAAAAACTACCCCAAAATACGATGAATGGCTTAAAAAGTGCAACGATTATAAGCAAAAATATCCAACAATTACAAATGAACGTAAAAGTGTAGTAAATTACGTGGATTCTTATAATTTTTTTGATGCAATAGGCAATATTGCAAAACAAGATACCGTTTTTGTTCTCGGCAACGGTACCGCAAGCGTATCGGCGTATCAAAGCCTTAAACTTAGACGTGACCAAAGGGTTATCGTAAATTCCGGGTGCGCATCTATGGGTTATGATTTGCCCGCCGCTATCGGCGCCTGTTACGGAAATAACAAAAATGATATAAATCTCATTACGGGCGATGGAAGTTTGCAGATGAATTTGCAGGAATTACAGACAATAATTCACAATAAACTTCCTATAAAACTGTTTGTATTGAATAATGAGGGATATATATCCATACGAAATACTCAGAATAGTTTTTTTAAAGGATACAAAGTAGGTTCTAACAAAGAAAGCGGGGTAAGCTTTCCCGATATAATAAAATTAGCGAAAATTTACGGATTTAAAACTTTTAAAATAAGTAATCAAATAAATCTTAAAAACAAATTAACAAATATATTAGATTCAAAAGGTAGCTTTGTTTGCGAGGTGAAGTTAGACCCTAATGAAAAAATGGAGCCAAAATTATCATCAGAGATTAAACCTGACGGCAGTATAGTATCAAAACCGCTGGAAGACATGTACCCTTTTTTAGATAGAGAAGAATTCAAGCGTAATATGATAATTGAAATTGTTAATTTATAAGTGAGGGAAGATGATTAGGAACGTCTTGCTAACAGGTGCTTCTAGAGGTATAGGAGAAGCTATTAAAAAATGCCTGATAACCTCAGGAGGATATAATATTATTTCTCCTAAAAGACGGGAACTTGACCTTTGCAATGATTTATCTATTAAAAAATATATAGACAATCTAAAGACGAACATCGACATATTAATAAATAATGCCGGCATAAATAACATAGAATATATTGAAAATGTGGATACTATGACAATTCAAGAAATGATCACGGTTAACCTCATATCGCCTATAAAACTTATAAAAAGCTTAATACCTGATATGAAAAAAAATAAATTTGGAAGAATTATCAATATAAGTTCGATATGGGGCATAAGGTCAAAAGAAAAAAGGGGGTTATATTCTGCTGCAAAATTTGGAATAAATGGCATTACTAAAGCGTTAGCAAGGGAATTGGGGACATACAATATACTTGTTAACTCTGTATGTCCCGGATATGTTAATACGGATTTAACTAAAAAAAATATTCCACAGGCTGAACAAGAAAAGATTCTAAAAGACATCCCTCTTGGGAGATTCGCCGAGCCTGTAGAAATAGCTAAGCTTGTTGAATTTTTAATTTCTGAGAACAATACTTACATAACCGGGCAATCATTAATAATTGATGGAGGTTTTTTGTCTTGAATAATTTAACAATAAAATCCAATACTAAAAAATATAAAGTTATTTTTGAAAAGGATTTCAATTCTTTAAAAAAATTAACAGCTGATAATAAAACTATTTCTGTAGTTGATAAAAATGTTTATAAAATATACTCTTCCGAACTGATAAATAATAATTTTAATCCAAATGACATTATCCTTTTTGATGCTAAAGAAAAAAATAAAACATTCAAAGGAGCTTCTAAAATTTATAGAGAGTTGTTATTTAGAAATTTTAAAAAAAATGTTAGGTTAATAGTTATTGGCGGAGGGATTACACAGGATGTTGCAGGATTTGCAGCTTCTACTCTTTATAGAGGTATAGAATGGCATTATATTCCGACAACTTTACTTTCCCAAGCAGATAGCTGCATAGGGAGCAAAACATCTTTGAATTTTGAAAGCTATAAAAATATAATAGGTACATTTTACCCTCCATCTTCAGTTCATATATATGCAGATTTTTTACATACCCTTTCTGAATCAAATTTCATTAGCGGGATCGGAGAGGTAATAAAACTTAGAATTATGAAAGAAGAGGCAACCAAAAACTTTGAACTTATAGCTAATGAAATTAGAAATGCGGCATTAAATAAAAATGATATTGAGTTAATAATTAAAAACAGTTTATTAACAAAAATATCTTATATGGAAGATGATGAATTCGACAAAGGAAGGAGAAACCTTCTTAATTATGGACATTGTTTTGGTCACGCCATAGAAGTTTCCTCTAATTATAGAATTCCTCATGGTATAGCGGTAATCATAGGAATGATATTTGCTAATATTGTTTCATTTAAAAAAGGATTAATATGCTCGGATATTGTTGAGTATATTAATAACAACATATTCCTTCCATATGTTAAAACAAAATATACAGTTGATATGTTTTTAGAAGAAAAACTTATTGAAGCTATGAAAAAAGATAAAAAAAGAATCGGTTCTGATCTAACTATAATTCTAATGGATAATAAATATGGATTTATAAAAGCTGATGATTTGAAAGAAACGGAATTCAAAGAATGTCTAAATACATTAATTGATATATTATTCTAATTTTAAGAGGCAATATATGAATTATCTTGAAAAAGAAATGATAATTATTTTAAAACAACTCAAAGAAGAGTATGGAGTCTTTGAGATAAAAGCAGAATTTGAAGCCGAAGGAAGCAGGATGGAAGAGATGATGAGATTAAAAGACGTTACTTCATCTTTAAATCTCCCTATCATTTTAAAAATAGGAGGGGTTGAAGCGATTACCGATGTTTATAATGCGCTGTCCATCGGAGTAAAAGGCATCATAAGTCCTATGGCGGAAACTCCCTACGCAGTTTCAAAATATTTAAACCTAATTAAATCTTACATAGCTGAAGACAACAGGCAAGACATAGAATTTGCAATAAATATTGAAACTATAACGACATATAATAATCTGGATAAAATATTGGAATTGCCCAACATTAAACTACTGCAGGGAATAACAATAGGAAGAGTAGACCTCTTAGGTTCAATGGGCTACGACAGAAAAAAAGTAAATGATGAGAATATAATGGAAATATGTACTAATATATTTAAGAAATCAAAGGCACTGGGGCTTAATAACGGTTTAGGCGGTGCAATATCGACTGAATCTATAGATTTTATAAAAAAATTACATTCAGAAAAACTAATCGACAAATTTGAAACAAGGAAGGTTGTATTCTCTGCGGACTCTATACTTGCTAATCCAATGGAAGGAATATTAAAAGCCGTAGAATTCGAGCTTTTATGGTTAAAAAGCAAACGAAGATATTATTCCGGTATAAAGGCAGAAGACGAAAACAGAATAGCAATGCTTGAAAAAAGATTAGAGCTAAATTCATAATTTAAATAATAATATTTATGAATATTTTTATAGCCGGCACTAATGGGTTTATAGGCAAAAATCTTGTAGAACATTTAAACTTAAATTATAACCATAAATTATTTACACCAAATAGCTTAGAACTCAACCTTCTTAATAAAACAGACATAGATAATTACATAACCTCAAACAAAATAGATATTATTATTTACGCTGCAAATAAAGGCGGAGGACGTGACGAAAATTATAAAATCAGCAACGTTTTGGAAATTAATTTAAGAATGTCATTTAATATTTTAATCCAATCCGACAAAGTTCACAAAATAATATATTTGGGTTCAGGCGCCGAATACGGAAAACATAAACCAATTATTAACGCTAAGGAAACAGATTCAAAAACTCTCCCTTTTGACGAATACGGGCTATATAAATTTATATGCGCAAAATATGCCGAAAATAGCAAAAATATTTATCATCTAAGAATTTTCGGAGTTTACGGTAAATACGAAAAATATAAGGCAGGTTTCGTCTCTAACGCAATAGTGAAAAATTTAATAGGAATGCCTATTGAAATAATGCAGGATGTATTTTTCGATTATATCTACGTGAAAGACCTCGTTAAGATTATAAGCTATTTTGTTGAACATGAAGGAAAATATAAAATATATAACGCGACCAGCGGCGCAAAAATAAATATCGTCTCCCTTGCTAAAATAATAAATGATATCTCTAATTTTAAATCAGAAATACTGATAAAAAATCCAGGCCTGAACCTTGAATACGCATCCAATAATGAACGCATAAGAAAAGAAATTAAAGACCTTACTTTTACTGCGCATTCATCGGCAATAAGAGAATTATACAACTACTATTCCAGTATATTGGATACTCTTGATATAGACGGCATTAAGTCTGATGAATTAATTAACCTTATTAAAATAAATCGTAAAAATAACGGTTTTCGGGAGCGTTAGATATTTCGTGTCAGTCTGATTTTTTATTGGTTAATTATTAAAAATTATATCATATTTTTTTATAAATTAAAAATAAAAATATTAATCGCCGCAGTAAAAGTTGGTCAAGGTTTATCGATAGTCTTTTTCAATAGCGGCTTTTTGCTGTTGAAAAAGCTGTCGATTAACCGGTCAGGTAAATTTAGGTTTATCAACAGCATGTTTTTTCGCTGTTGATAAATCGTTAAAAATTTACCTGTGACCAACTTTTTTGCGTATAGCGGTCGTTTCGGACACTTATACAATTTTTTCAAGAAGCGGCCAGTCTGTAAAAGAACAGCTTGCTATTTTAATAATATCGTATTCATGTTTTATTATTAAATCTACCGAATCTTCGTCAAAAGGGGTGCATATAGTAATAAAACCCAACTTCTTCGCTTCTTCTTTCAATAATAATCTTTCGGATCCTGATAAATTTGTTTCTAAAAAACGCTTTACGTATTTCAAATCTGTTCTATTTATATAATCGGGATGAATAAACGTTTTAAGATTTCTATATTGAAATTTAAATGCAAATTTAAAGTCTGTAAAATCATTATGGTTGCATACTTTATGAAGTTCTTGAATTATATTAAGGCCATGTTTGACATCGCCCATTATACCTATTGGCCATTTCAAAAATAAATAGTTTTGAAAATAAGTTTTTATTTATCATAATAATTATTCTAAAGAAGAATTTTTAGTAAACCAAAAACAACCGCATCCATGTGTTTGTTCATCAGATTGTTCTTTTGTAGCATTTCTAATTATACCAAGTTTATTTGCATTATCTGGAATAAGTGAAAATTCTATGAGTTTTAAATCAGAAAAATAGTCTATAATTTGAGAAAACGAGAAAATTCTATGCGCATTAAATTGTATTTTAGATTTTCCAATTGGAACTACAAATAAAAAATTACCGCCGTAAGCCAATACTCTTTTTAATTCTTCAATAGCTTTTATATCACCGTATGGATCGATCGGATCGCCGTATCTCCCAAGTCCTATATGCTCTACTACATGCATGCAAGATAGTGATTCAATTGAATTATCCTTAAATGGCAAAGAGGTAATGTTTGCATAATTTGATGATAAACCTTCTAAATCAATTTTAGCTGGACGATAATCATAAAATTTCACTGGAATAAATGCTGACACAATTGTTGAAAAAAATAAAGCTGACGAAATATCTATATGAATTTTTGGATTTATTTTGGCTAAAATTCTTGCTGCCCAAGCTGGATGGTAGGTATAATGAGGCTCAAACTCGCTAGCAGGCGTCCGATCATAAAGACATGGCCAACGATTGTCCCAATTTATTAATTCAAATCGGTTATCCTTATATTCTATCTGCATGTTTTTAAATGCAATAAATTCTTTTACAAAATTTAAGTGTTGAATAAAATTAATAACTTTTTCTTTTGATTTGTTTGGAATTATATATATAACATCTTCATATATAAATATTTTAAAAGTCTTATCTAAAGTAAATAAATTTAATATATTTTGAAAAGTCGGCAAATAATCAATATTAAGAGTCCCTAGTCCTGGAGGATTTAATGGCAATCTTTCATTATTAATAAATATATAAATTTCTTCATTAATATATCTATTTATAATTATTTCTATTTCTTTTATTAAAGAATGCCTATTTTTTTCATCGTATATGCCAACATAATTTAAATGAAAGTTAAAGCATAATATAATGGGTGATTTTAACTCATCTCTCAAATCCCTTATTTTTTCATTCAAATCACCGTAATAATAATTTATTTTTGCATCGCTTTGCTCCTTTATAAATTGTCCATATAAAGCACTTGATTTTTCTATAATATGAACATTAAAATGTTGTGACGCCCAAATTGCCGTTTCATTATTAGATTTATCTACTTCTACAAAATTTTTAACGCCAGAATTGTCTTTTAAGAAAAGTGCAATATCTTTATTGAAGATGTTCATTTTAACATCCTCAATCATATGTTTTTTTTCATAATTAATATCACCATTATACAATGATGTAATGTGTTCTATAAGCATATCCGACCAAAATTCTGTTGAAAACTTATGACAATTATCGCTCTTTAAAAAACTTTTTATATTGTTAATATAATCGTAGTATCTTTCTTCACTCATTAAAGATATATAATTATATAATGCATTATAATCGGCAAATGCATTTCTATCTATAAAAACATTTTCTGGTATAAAATCTTTAATATTAGGCGCACCTAAATAAATTGGAATTACTCCAGCAAAAAAACTATCAAAAATTTTTTCTGTTATATAGCCGGGAATATTTTTAGCATTTTCATAACAAAAAGCAAATTTATATTTAGATAAAGTATTTATTTTTTCTTTTACATAACCTTTATAAAATGTAAGTGCTTCAGTATCCCAACCATTGCCGTAAAGATCAAAATCATTTGGATTATTTTGAATAAACCATTTTATAGCCATAAGTCTTTCACTGTAAAGTTCTCGTACGTCGTTATTAGTTTTATTTCCGCACATCATAACACATAATTTTTCCTTTTTTGCGTAAATTATTTCTTTAGGAATTTTGTTAGGCAAAAAGAATTTAAAATATTTTTCATTATCTACCATATCATCATTCCAAGTAAATATTCTTTCAAAATACTTATGTAAATACTCGTCAAAATTGTTAGGTTTAATTATTTCACTTTCATTTATGAATAGAAACATTTTTTTATTTAAACTAAAAATATTATACAAAAGCTCATAATCATCAGGAATATCAAAAAAAATAAATAAATCGAATTTTTCAAGAGGGTACATATCGAGTGTGTTTATTTGCATTCCTAGCTTAGATAATTTTTCTCTTAAAATAAAAGCTGGATAATAAAGATTTTCACCTATAGGATAGCTATTCGGATCAAATATTTTATTTTTTGAAAAGACTTCGTAACAATTCCATACTCCTATGTTTAGATTGGGCATATAAATCCTTTTTTAATTTTTTTGTAATTACATAACATTATAATCTATTTTAATTGAAATTTTATTCGCTTTGTTAAGTATATTGCCCGAAGCATATAGCATAAATATTGGGTCGTTATGAAAAAAATAATATACTCCATTAATTTTAATACTTTCGTTTAAAGGCAGCAACGGATAATTAAGATTTAAGCCGTTATTAAAAAAAACACTCACATCTTTTATTTTTAAAGCTATGGGGTTGTCTAATGGATCAAA
>JAKAQK010000200.1 GCA_021822625.1 bacterium
GATCTTAAATCTTTTCCAGATTTAACATTAACTATTTTACCGACGAAAGAAAATGCTTTCCCGTCCGACTCAGGCATAAAATCAGATACTTTAACCAATCTGAAAGGGTCATCGGAATTATTCCGTGTTTTTATATCTAATATATTTCTTTCTATTTCTATAGATTTATGTTTATCAATAAAGGAAGCCGGTTTTTTTCCGTTTTTAATTTTATAGTTTAAAAAGGCAGTCCTTATCGAACCCTTTATTGAACTTCCGGGGATATATATATTTTTTTTAAAACTGTCCTTTATAAAAGAGCGTATTTCTAATCGGTTAATGTCATTTTTTTTTATTTCCATATTAATATTTTTAAGATATATTTCATAAACTTTTTTTGAAACCGGCATTTCCCAATCAATCATTTCTTCATTAAAATTTTTATATATATATTCGTTGATTTTAAGAAAATCATTTGAATTGCTAATTTTTAAAAAATCGTCATATTTGCCGGAATCGATTATAAAATCAATAAATTTGTTTCTATTAATAAAGTAAAAAGCATACCCGCTCCCGCTGTCTTTTATAACATAATCGACAGGAACATAATCTTCGCCGGTTCCTATATGAATAGGCGTTATAGTAGTTAATTCTACTTTATATGTTTCTATGAAATTTTTCATACTTATTTGAAAGTTTATTTAAATTTGAAAGTTTATTTAAATTTTAATTTAAATTTTTATAAAAAACGGCATTAAAAAAGTTCCCTGTATATGATTGTCGCCATGTCTCGATATGTTATTTAAAGCTTTTCCGTATATTTCTTTAACATTGTTAATATTGTTTATTAAAAAAGTAGAACCGGTTCTATACACTACAAACGGGTTTTTAAAATAATCTCCGTTTGATAAAAACCCTCCGTGTTTAGGAAACTTGGTAATTATTTTGCCATAATTTAACTCGCAGTCCAATCCATTTTCACATAAATTATGCGGAATTCCATGCGATAAAGTCATAAAAGCATTAGAGCCTTCAAAATATTTTAATTCTTCCGGTTCATCCGTTATGGATGAATCTCCGTCGTCTATTCTAAATCGTCCTTTGCCGGTAGAAGCGTCTCTACCAAAACCAAGCTCGCCTATTAAACTTACAATATTTTTAATTTCTTTTAAAGTTATAATAGCATCGTTATATTTCACATAAAACGTTATTAAAATATTATCCGCATTGAAAAAAATTTCTTCAGAATTATATAGCTGTCCGTCAAATGTTGTTCCTGCTATTCTATTTACAGAATTTTTTAAAATATTTTCAGTAAGTATTTCCGGCTGGGCGATATTTTTTCTCTCGGAATTAGATTTAAATTTTAACCAATCATCGAATATATCTTTATCCTTTAAATTATAACGATTTTTAATTAAAAAATCGGCTTGAATAAATTCGGTTTTTTTATATTCTTTAGCATTTTTCAATTCGCCGGCTTCAAATTTATAAGGTTCTATTATCGGTTTTGGAAGCATATCATTAGTAAAACCGTCGGAAAAAGCTACAAAGTGATTTTCGTTAATATCTTTAATAATCCCTTCAAGCTTTTTAAATCCTTTCAAATATCCGTACATCCAGCAAAACTGCCCGAACATAGTATCGCTTTGAAATTTAGTGCCGAATGAAGACGACGGTTTTAATTTAATTTTAAGAGATTTCATAGTTTACGTTTACGTGATTTGCGTTAATTGATATTTATTTTTTTTAAATCTATTTCTTCGGTATAATCTTTTTTTAAATCAATAAATTCTATCTTGCCATACCCTCTTGAACCGCTTCCCCCTAAAGAATCTAATTCAAGCATTCTCATACCTTTAAGTAAAGTTTTAAAATTTTCTTCGTCTATTTTCCCGTTATCATCGTTATTTTCCATGTCAAATACTTTATAAGATAAAGAAAAATCGAATAAAGCGCCGCCGACTATTCTTTCCATTCTCCTTGGTCCGGCGCCGCTTGCAGTTCCTTTAACCCTGTCTATAGAAACCTCGGTTTTTATCTCGAATAATTTATCCATATTTTCATTTATTTTCCAATCTTCTATATATTTGGAATTTAAATAGCAATCGTTAAAAGTTACCCTCGTCGGACCTCCTTTGTACGATTCTTTATTTTTTCCGTTCCCAAAAATTCTTGCTATGCTATCGTTAGAATTATCGGTAGAATACGGTCCGCCGTCGGAACCTATTTTCCCCTCTTTCCATTCTATTAACGACCTGATTTTACCTTTTAATGAAGAACCCGGAATATAAGGCATTCCGTCAATAGGATTTTTTATAACCGGCTGGTCTGTTCCGCCGATTTTTATTTCATCGCTTCCGCTTCCTATATGTAAACCTGATTTCAATATTATATTGCCTCCAAGTTTTATTATTTTAACAAGTTTCATTTTTTACTCCTCATTTAAATAAAATATTTGAATATTAAATATCATAATTACTGCGCATGAGTATTTTCTTTGTCGTAATAAGTCGCATATCCTACTACCGTTTCAAAGAAACTGCATATAATTTTAAAATCTTCTAACGTATTGACCTTATCTACACATTTTAATAGAAAATTTTCAAAATAATCGCCTATATTTTTTCTGCCTTTTGAATATTTGACTCTTGCTTTAATCATTTTAATATAAGGAAGCTGCCTGCGAAAGTTTTCTTCAGAATTGTTTATTTTTTCGTTTAAAACTATAAACTGGTTATAAAATATTCTAATCTGATTTATTTTATTTTTGCGTTCGCCTATTATGCCTTTTGCATGTTTTTCAGCCTGTGTATCAAAGAGGTCAAGTTTAATTTTGCTTTTATCATTACCTTCGTAAAGTTCAATGTTTATATTAACTGGATGGTTAGAAGCAGCATTATTGTTACTTCCTCTATTGCCTTCGTTCTTATTGTAATAATTGCTACTTCCTCCTTGATAATATGTCATAATGATCAATCCCTCCTTTCATAAATTGCATAACTAATTGGTATTATTAATTCATTCCCAAATTTTTCAATATATTCGGGTATTGAGTTTAATTTTTCAGTCAACAGTTTATTGCCGCCGTAATTTCTATGTGTAATATATCTGAATAACGCCCTCCATTTAGCATTTTCATATAGGCAGTTTAAATTAATGCCGCCGTTTTTCTTGCAATTTTCTATTTTTTCGTTCATTTCTATAAACTTCATAATTCTATAAATAT
>JAKAQK010000046.1 GCA_021822625.1 bacterium
TAATGTGTCTATGTCGGTTGAACTTATAACGCCCATAGCGGCAGAAAAAGAGTTGAGATTTGCAATAAGAGAAGGCGGACATACTGTCGGCGCCGGAGTGGTAACAGAGGTTGTGGAATAAAAATACTATATATAAAATAAAAAGAGGGATTTTCAATGAGAGAGATTATTACACTGGCATGCAGTCAATGTAAACAGAGAAATTATACTACTACAAAAAATAAAAAAACTACTACGGATAAGTTATCGCTTAAAAAATATTGCAAATTTTGCAAAACGCATACCGAGCATAAAGAGACACGTTAGGTTTATTCAAACGGAACTTTTAGGCCAGTAGCTCCAACGGCTAGAGCATCGGACTCCAAATCCGAGTGTTGGGGGTTCGAATCCCTCCTGGCCTGCCAGAAAATTATTATATTATAAGGAAAAATAAATTTAATGAAAACAAATGTCTTGGAACTTATAAAGAAAGGAAAAAAATATTTATATGATGTAAAAGCTGAATTAAATAAAATAGTTTGGCCGGAAAGAGATAAGGCGACTAAAACAACTTATGTTGTTTTAGTATTTATAGTGCTCGTAACAATATTTTTAGGACTTGTCGATATAGGGTTTTCTAAGATTATTTCCTTTATAATTTGATAAATTTGAATTTTATATAATAAATAGAGGCTGCATAGTTATCTATGCATAATTATAACAATATGACGGATAATTTGAAAAATTACGGCGAAGGCGAAGATAAAGAATTTCATAAAGAAGTGCATGATGAAAAAAGCGATGCAGATATGAAATGGTACGCTGTTCACACATATTCCGGATATGAAGATCAAGTAAAAATCGGATTAGAAGAGAGAATTGCTTCCAGCGAACTCAAAAAATATTTTGGTGAAATTATAATTCCAAAAGAAGATGTTATAGAAAAAGGTATAAAGGGAGTAAAAAAAAGAGTTCAGAGAAAGTTTTTACCAGGCTATATATTTGTCAATATGCAAATAAATACCGATACATGGCACTTACTTAAGGGTACGCCTAAAGTAACGGGGTTTGTCGGTGACCAATTAAATCCGCAATGCGTAGATGAATTTGAAATAGAAAAAGTTAAATCGCAGATAAATGAAGGAATAAAACGTCCTAAATCTAAAATAGAATTTTCTAAAAACGATAGCGTTAAAATTATTGACGGTCCTTTTTCAGGTTTTAACGGTATTGTAGATGATATTAAATTAGATAAAAATAAATTAGAAGTCCTTGTTTCTATTTTTGGCAGAGCAACGCCAGTTGAACTTGATTTTACCCAAGTTGAAAGAAATTAACATAAATTTTTATAAATTTTATCCGGAGATAAAAATATGGCAGTTAAAAAAATTCAAGCGTTAGTTAAACTCCAAATTATCGGGGGGAAAGCAAACCCCGCGCCTCCTGTCGGACCTGCGTTGGGTCAACACGGTGTAAATATTATGGAGTTTTGTAAGCAATTTAATGAAAAAACTAAAAGTCAGGAAGGGACGGTTATTCCTGTTGTTATAACAATATATGCGGATAGGTCTTTTGATTTTATTTTAAAAACACCGCCTGCCTCCGTTCTATTAACGCAAGCAGCCGGAATTCCGAAAGGTTCGGGTCAGCCAAATAAAAATAAAGTGGCATCGCTCTCAAAATCAAAAGTCATTGAAATAGCGAAAACGAAGATGCCGGATCTTAATACTAAAAATATAGACAGCGCCGTAAATATTATAAAGGGCACTGCAAGAAGTATGGGTATAGATATAACGGATTAGATAATTACAATTGTTTATTTGATTGAAATTGTTTAATTTAATATTAATTTAAATAGTTCAAAATATTTAGTGTAAGGCATTCAAGATTTATAATATATATAAGGAGCAAGTTTAATGAAAAAAAGAGGAAAGAAATATTTAGAAGCTTTGAAAAAAGTTGAAATAGACAAAAATAAATATTATGGATTAGAAGAAGCAGTTGAAACCGTTACCGAGCTGCATTTCGCAAAATTTGACGAATCAGTAGATATTGCGATTAATCTCGGTGTAGATGTGAGAAAAGCAGACCAACAGGTAAGAGGTGCCGTTGTACTGCCTCACGGAACCGGAAAGGTTGTTAAAATTCTTGTTTTTGCAAAAGCCGAAAAAGAACGTGAAGCTATCACTGCCGGAGCCGATTATGTAGGTCAGGATGATATGATTGTAAAAGTTCAACAAGGATTCATGGATTTTAACCGTGTTGTAGCCACGCCGGATATGATGGCAAGTGTCGGAAAGTTAGGTAAAATTTTAGGTCCAAGGGGTCTAATGCCAAATCCAAAGGTTGGAACTGTTACATTCGATATAGCCAGGACAGTAAAGGAATTAAAAGAAGGCAGAATAGAATTTAAAGCTGAGAAGAATGGGATACTTCATGCGTCAATTGGAAAGGTTTCTTTTGGAGCTTTAAAATTAAAAGAAAATGTCGGCGCTTTATTGGATACGGTATTAAAATTGAAACCAGCGTCCAGTAAGGGTTTATATATAAAAAAAGTTTCGTTGTCTTCAACAATGGGAATTGGCATTAATGTTGATATTGTTAATTTAAGGGCGGAACTCAATTTTTAATTATTTTTGCTCTATTAGTGTTTTAATATATGTATTTTAATAGTAGTGTTTGAAAAATATTTCATATTATATAATAGTTTGTCAATGACTGTTGGTAGCAAATAAATCCAACAAGAGGCAAAAGAGCTTTGACCGAAGTTTTCATTTAAATGCTCTTATGTGTCTAAGACTATATGTAAGCATTGATAAAATTTTAGCATCAATAAAATTTAAATGAAAAGGAGGGGAGAAGCAACGTGAAAAAAGAAAAAAAGAATGAAGAAATAACTTCGATTAAAAACGCGGTAGTCAATTCTAAAGGTATTTTTATTAGCCATTACGTAGGTCTCAGCGTAGAAAAATTTAATGCATTAAGAAACGAAATTAATGTTAATGACGGCACAGTTAAGGTTTCTAAAAATACATTAATGAATATTGCATTTAAAGATACTTATGCCGTAGCTTTGAAAGATTATTTAAAGGGACCTAATTTTTTAATTTTAACGAATAATAACGCACAGGGCTGCGCAAAAGTCCTATCTAAGTTTGCGAAAGAAAATCCGGATAGTATAAAAATCAGAGCAGGTTTTTATGAATCTTTTTTAGATCAGAACAAAATCCAAGTTCTGGCTACATTACCGTCTAAAGAAGCTTTAATCGGCAAATTAATGTTTGCAATCAAATCGCCTCAAGTACGTCTTGTATTTGCTCTTAAATATCCGCAGATTAAACTTCTGCAAGCGCTATCTGCTCTTAAACTTAAAAAATCGCAAGCTTAACAATAACTTTACATTAAATTTAAATAAAATTAAAAATTTATTTATATATTAAATTTTGGAGGATTTCATAATGGCTATAACTAAAGAAGATGTATTAAATTATATTGAAAATGTATCGGTAATCGAATTAAACGATTTAATCAGTGCGATAGAAGAAAAATTTGGCGTTCAGGCACAAATGGCTATGGCAGGACCTCAAACGGCGGCTGCCGGACCTGCCGGAGCGCAAGTTGCAGAAGAAAAAACGGAATTCGATGTTATTCTTGATAATGCGGGAGCTAATAAAATTCAGGTAATTAAAGTAGTAAGAGAATTAACGAGCCTTGGATTAAAAGAAGCAAAAGACCTTGTAGATGGTGCGCCTAAACCTGTTAAAACCGGCGTAAACAAAGAAGAAGCAGATAAAATTAAAGCTAAATTAGAAGAAGTGGGCGCAAAAGTAGCAGTAAAATAATAGCATTATAAATAATACCGGGAGTAAAAATTTAAATGGCTAAAATAAAATCAGAAATATCAAACGATCGTATAGGCGGTTTTGGAAACAGATCGTATAATTTAGAAAATTTAGATTCAATTATAATAAGAAAAGAATTTTCGAAAATTAAAAAAGTTATTGATATTCCGAATCTTTTAGATATACAAAGAAAATCATACGAAAGATTTCTGCAAAAAGATGTTCCACAGGAAAAAAGGCTTAATATCGGACTTCAAGGCGTATTCAACTCAGTTTTCCCGATTAAAGGATTTAATAATAATTTTTCGTTAGAGTTTATAAGGTATACAATCGGCGAGCCGAAATATTCAATTGAAGAGTGCAAGCAGAAAAGTTTAACCTACAGCGCTCCATTGCGAATCTTAGTTCATTTAATAACTTATGAAGAAGCAGAAAGCGGATCTGATGAAAATATTCCAAGAGATATAAAAGAACAGGAAGTTTATTTCGGTGAAATCCCTCTGATGACCGAAAACAGTTCGTTTGTAATCAATGGAATAGAAAGGGTTATAGTAAGCCAGCTTCAAAGATCTCCCGGTGTAATCTATGATAAAGACAAAATAAGAAATGATGCTCAGGGAAAATCATATTATACTGCAAGAATCATTCCCTATAGGGGGTCATGGCTTGATTTTGAATTTGACCAAAAAGATATGGTTTTTGTCAGAATCGATAGAAAAAGAAAATTCCCTGTTTCTATTTTATTAAAAGCGCTTGGCTACAGTAAGGATGATATATTAACTAATTTTTATCAGGAAGAAATATATAAATTTGAAGAAGGTAACTTTCTAAGAAAAATACCTAAAAATTTTTTAGGTTCAACTAAAATTATAGCAGATGTAAGAAATCCTAAAACTGGAGAAATTATTGCCAGAAAAGGCAAGAGGGTTACAAAACTTATTATTAATAAACTGGAGGAGGCAGGCGTTGAATTCCTGCCCTGCGAAGAAGAAGGAATTTTAGGCAAATATCTTATCAAAGATGTTTTATTTGACGGAGATACCATTGCAAAGGCATTACAGCCGATTACCCGCGATACCTTAGAATTATTTAAGAAATACGGCATAAGAGAATTTTCTGTATATTTTATTGATGATATTAATGTTTCATCATCTATATTAAATACAATATTAGCCGATAAGTTAGAAACAAAAGAAGAAGCTTTTATTGACATATATAAAAGAATGCGACCCGGTGATCCTGCGAGTTTATCGTCAGCGCAATCATTTTTTGAAAATATGTTTTTTAATCCTGAACGATACGATCTTTCGGAAGTAGGCAGACTAAAAATAAATAATAAGCTAAATATGAATAAAAGCTTAAATGATAGAATTTTATCGCCGGATGATGTATTAAATGTCGTTAAATATTTAGTAGATTTAAAAGACGGCAGGGGTGTCGTCGATGATATTGACCATTTGGGCAATAGAAGAGTTAAGGCAGTCGGGGAATTGCTTGAGAACCAATACAGAATAGGATTAGTAAGAATGGAAAGGGCAATAAAAGAAAGAATGAGCATACAGCGTCCAGATTCGTATATGCCCAATGATTTAGTCAATCCAAAGCCTGTAACGTCCCTAATCAAAGAGTTTTTTGGAAGGAGCCAATTGTCGCAGTTTATGGATCAGACTAATCCCTTATCCGAAATTACTCATAAAAGAAGATTATCAGCTTTAGGTCCCGGCGGATTAACAAGGGAAAGAGCCGGATTTGAAGTAAGAGATGTTCATCCGACGCATTACGGAAGAATATGTCCTATTGAAACTCCTGAAGGCCCAAATATCGGGCTAATCGCTTCATTGGCATCATATGCAAGAGTTAATGAGTATGGGTTTATTGAAACGCCTTACAGAAGGGTTAAGGTAACTGACGAAGGTTCAATGATTACCGATGACGTTGACTTTCTTACTGCAATTGAAGAAGAAAAATATATAATTGCTCAAGCAAACGCGTTAGTTGATAGCGGCGGTTATCTCGTAAATGAATTAATTCCCGTTAGAAGAAGCGGCGAAATAATTATGGCATATCCAAACGAAGTCGATTATATCGATGTTGCCCCAATGCAATTAGTGTCGGTAGCAACTTCTTTAATACCTTTTCTTGAAAATGATGACGCAAATAGAGCGCTAATGGGTTCTAATATGCAACGGCAGGGAGTGCCGTTATTGAAACCGGACGCGCCCTTGATTGGAACGGGTGTTGAGAAAATAGTAGCCAAAGATTCCGGAGTTTGTGTTGTAGCGCGCCAGAGCGGTATTGTTAGCTATGTTGATGGAACAAAAATAAATATAAGGCGCGATATGACGGCTGGCGGTAATATTTCCGAAGAAATAGCGCCTATTGATATTTATAATTTGACGAAATTTGAAAGGTCTAATCAAAATACGTGTTTAAACCAAAGACCGTTAGTAAAAATAGGTCAGAAAATAAAAAAAGGCGATATAATTGCAGACGGGACGTCTACGGAATTCGGAGAATTAGCGCTTGGGCATAATGTGCTGGTTGCTTTTATGCCATGGAACGGATATAACTTTGAAGATTCAATATTAATCAGCGAAAGGATATTGCAGGAAGATAGTTTTACTTCAGTCCATATTGAAGAGTTTGAAGCAATATGCAGAGAAACTAAATCCGGAAAAGAAGAAATAACCTCTGATATACCCAATATAGGAGAAGATTCCTTAAAAAATTTGGATGAAGACGGCATTATAAGAATAGGGGCGGAGGTGAAGGCCCAGGATATTTTAGTAGGCAAGGTTACGCCAAAGGGTGAAACTGTTCTAACCCCGGAGGAGAAACTATTGCGCGCTATATTCGGTGAGAAGGCAAGAGAAGTGAAGGATACATCGTTGCGTGTGCCGCCGGGCGTTGAAGGCGTAGTTGTCGATGTCAGAATATTTTCAAGGAAGGGAATAGATAAGAATTCAAGGACGAAAGAAATTGAAAATTTTGAAATTACAAAACTTTTAAAAGAAGAAAATGACGAAGAGAAAGCATTATTAGAAAATTCTTTGAAAAAAATGAGAGCTGTCGTTATAGATAAAACAGTAGCTGCAAAAATAGCGATATCTCAGGGACATAAACAGATTGTGTTAAATAAAGGAGATAAAATTACGGAAGAAATAGCCGTAAAATTAAATAGAAATGATATTTTCAATTTAGAATTTGAAGAAGGTTCTAAAAATATATACGACAAATTGAAAAAAATAGACGATGCTGCTCAGGATGGCGTTGAATTTATAAAAAATGCATATGAAGAAAAAATTAACAGAACGCAGAAAGGAGACGAGTTACCTCCTGGAGTCTTAAAAACCATTAAGGTATACGTTGCGATGAAAAGGAGACTGTCCGTCGGCGATAAAATGGCCGGAAGACACGGCAACAAAGGTGTTGTTTCCAGAGTGTTGCCGATTCAGGATATGCCGTATATGAAAGACGGCAGAATAGTCGATATGGTTTTGAATCCATTAGGCGTTCCTTCAAGAATGAACGTTGGGCAGATTCTTGAAACGCATCTTGGATGGGCTGCATATAATCTGGGTATTCAGATCAACGAATTGATAGAAAATAATTTTGGGGCTGCAGCTATTAGAGAAAAGCTGCTTGCTATTTTTGGCGACTCACCGGTTGCTCAAATAATAAAAAATTTAGATGATGAGGAAGTTATAAAGGTTGCTAAAAAATATAAAAATGGTGTTTACATGGCAACTCCAATTTTCGATGGAGCAAAAGAGTCGGATATCAATAAATATTTAAAACTTGCCGGAGTTGATAAAAGCGGTCAAGTTGATTTATATGACGGAAGAACCGGAGAAAAATTTGATAGAAATGTTACCGTTGGAATTATGTATATGCTTAAACTGCATCATTTAGTTGACGATAAGATACATGCGCGGTCAACCGGGCCATATTCATTGGTAACGCAGCAGCCTCTTGGCGGAAAGGCCCAATTTGGCGGCCAAAGACTTGGAGAAATGGAAGTGTGGGCAATGGAGGCTTATGGCGCTGCAAATACCCTTCAGGAGTTTTTGACGGTTAAATCAGATGATGCAATCGGCAGAACAAAAATGTATGAGGCTATTGTTAGAGGCGATACATCATTTAAGGTTGGTTTGCCTGAATCATTTAACGTTCTTATAAAAGAACTCCAGAGTTTATGCCTTAATGTGGAATTATTAAAGGAGGCCGATAATGCTGTTTGAAAATGAAATAAATGACGCAGATACTGCAAGTATAGACGATATTGCGGATGAGTTAGATAAAGAAGAAGTAGAGACTAATTTTTCAAAAGAAATGAATTTTAAAAAGTTTTTCAACAAAGACGAGAGATTTTTTAATGAAGATAATGATGTTAAGGATCCTTTAAGTTTTAATAGAATTAAATTAAGCTTAGCTTCACCTGAAATAATAAGAGACTGGTCTCATGGAGAGGTTAAAAAACCGGAAACAATAAATTACAGGACGCTTAAACCTGAAAGAGACGGGCTATTCTGCGCTAAAATATTTGGTCCTATAAAAGATTACGAATGTAATTGCGGCAAATATAAAAGAATGAAGCATCGGGGCATAGTATGCGAGAAGTGCGGCGTTGAAGTTATTCAGTCTAAAGTTCGAAGAGAAAGGTTAGGACATATTGAACTTGCTTCACCAGTTGCGCATATTTGGTTTTTTAAAAGTCTTCCGTCAAGAATCGGCAGTTTGCTTGATATGACTTTAAAAGAAATTGAAAAAATTCTTTATTTTGAATCCTATGTTATTTTAGATGCAGGAGACGCCGTAAAAGCTGGCGTCAAAACAAAGGACGTAATAACTGAGGAAAAATACTTAAAGCTCAAGAAAGAAGGCTACGACTTTGTTGCAGAAATAGGAGCAGCTGCTATCAAAGAGCTTTTAAAGATGATAGAACTCGATTCTATGTCTAAAAGCCTGAAAGAAGAAATTAGAATTTTACCTAATGGAGTTAAAAAGAAAAAGCTTGCAAAACAGCTTAAAATTATTGAAGCTTTTAGAATATCGGGAAATAAGCCTGAATGGATGATTCTTGACGTGATTCCCGTTATACCGCCTGACCTTCGCCCGTTAGTGCCTTTGGAAGGCGGCAGATTTGCAAGTTCTGATCTAAATGATCTTTACAGAAGAGTAATAAACAGGAATAATCGTTTAAAGAAATTAATTGAGCTATCGGCACCTGATATTATAATAAAAAATGAAAAAAGGATGCTGCAAGAAGCTGTAGATGCGCTGTTTGATAATGGCAGACGCGGTAGGGTGATAATGGGTTCCAATAAAAGACCTTTAAAATCCTTAAGCGAAATGTTGAAAGGAAAAACAGGCAGGTTCAGATTAAATTTATTGGGTAAAAGAGTTGACTATTCAGGAAGGTCGGTCATTGTAGTCGGTCCGGAATTAAAGCTTCACCAGTGCGGATTACCTAAAAAAATGGCTATCGAACTTTTTAAACCTTTTATTTTTCATCAGTTGCAACGAAGAGGCATTACGGATACTTTAAAAACTACTAAAAAAATGGTAGATAGAGAAGCGCCGGAAGTGTTTGATATATTAGAAGAAGTTATAAAAGAACATCCTATTTTATTAAACAGGGCGCCAACTTTACACAGATTAGGAATTCAGGCATTCGAACCTATATTGGTAGAAGGTAAAGCTATACATTTGCACCCGTTGGTATGTGCCGCATTTAATGCTGATTTTGACGGAGACCAAATGGCGGTTCATGTTCCTTTGTCCGTAGAGGCTCAAGTTGAAGCCAGGGTGTTGATGATGTCGACAAACAATATACTTTCTCCGGCCAACGGAAAACCTATAATAGTGCCGTCACAGGATATGGTTTTAGGACTATACTATATGACGCGCGAGATGCCGTTTGCGAAAGGCGAGGGGAAAATCTTTGCGAATGCCGATGAAGTAAAACTTGCTTATGAGAATAAAAATGTTGATTTGCATTCAAGGGTGAAAGTAAGAATAAATGGAAAAATAGAAAATACAACGCCGGGCAGGGCTATACTATTTGAAATAATACCGGAAAAAATAGATTTTTCATTGATTAATAAAACAATGACAAAAAAGGAAATTGCAAATCTTATAGACTATGTATTTAGAATTTGCGGTCCTAAAGAAACGGTAATTCTTGCAGATAAATTGAAATCTATTGGATATCTCTATTCAACTAAATCCGGTATATCTATTTGCATCAATGATATGGAAATCCCTAAAGAAAAATATCAAATGATAAAAGACGTTACGTCTAAAGTTGAAGAGATTGAAAATAATTATAAAGAAGGTCTGATAACCGATGGAGAAAGATATAATAAAGTCGTTGATACATGGGCGATTACAACCGAAGAAATAGCCAAAGTTATGATGGATAAACTCGGTTCCGAGTCTTTTAAAAATGAAACAACAGGAAAAACGATGGAAGGAAAAAGTTTCAATTCTATTTATATGATGGCAGATTCAGGTTCAAGAGGTTCGGAAGCTCAAATCAGGCAGCTTGCAGGAATGAGGGGACTTATGGCAAAACCTTCCGGCGAAATAATTGAAACTCCCATTACCGCTAATTTTAGAGAAGGATTAACCGTGCTTCAATATTTTATATCGACACACGGTGCAAGAAAAGGTCTTGCAGATACAGCTTTGAAGACTGCTAACTCCGGATATCTAACCCGCAGGCTCGTTGATGTTGCGCAGGATGCAATTATATCAGAACACGATTGTCATACTATTGACGGCATAACGGTTTCAACTTTAGTTGAAAGCGGAGAGACCATTGAACCTATAGAAGAAAGAATTTTGGGAAGGGTCGGTTTGGAAGATATAATAGATCCGTTTACCGGCGAACTCATTGTTAAAGCTAATGAAGAAATAACGGAAAGTCATTTGGCAAAGATTGAAAATGCGCATATTGAAAATGTAAAAATAAGGTCGGTATTGACTTGCGCTTCAGAAAACGGCGTTTGCGTTAAATGTTACGGCAGAGATCTTTCTACCGGACATTTAGTGAATATAGGCGAAGCTATAGGCGTTATGTCGGCGCAATCAATAGGCGAGCCCGGAACTCAATTAACTATGAGGACGTTTCACGTCGGCGGTACTGCATCGAGAAGAACAGAGCAGGCAAGCGTTGAAAATAAATATGCAGGTATTGTCAAATTCAATAATATGAATGCTATAAAAAATAGATACAATGAATATGTAGTTATAAATAGAAACGGTGAAATAATAATCGAAGATGAATCGGGAAGAGAACTTGAGAAATTTAAATTAGCTTATGGTTCGAAGATTAAAGTAGAACCTGATTCTAGGATTGAAGAAAACACGCTTATAGCAGATTGGGATTCATACATAAACCCTATAGTAGCGGATATTTCCGGAAAAATAAGGTTTGAAGATATTAGGGAATCCGAGACAATGCAGGAGCAGGTCGATGAGACATCTGGATTATCCAGAAAAGTAATTATGGACTCAAGAGACCAGAGCTTAAAACCAAAAATAATAGTTAAGTCGCCGATAGAGGAAAAGAGTTACTTATTGCCAATCGGTGCGCATCTTTCAGTTCAGGAAGGCGATGAAGTATTTGCAGGAGACGTAATTGCAAAAATACCAAGAGAGACGACCAAGACAAAGGATATAACGGGCGGTTTGCCAAAAGTCGCAGAATTGTTTGAAGCTAGAAAACCTAAAGAATTAGCGATAATTACCGAAATAGACGGAAAAGTTACTTTTGGAAAAGATTTTAAAGGCAAAAGAAAAGTAATTGTAGAGCCGCCTCATGGTGAGCCAAGAGAGTATCTAATTCCTAAAGGTAAGATTGCCAGCGTTCATGAAGGCGATTATGTGAAAGCCGGCGAGGCATTAATGGACGGCTCTCCTAATCCTCACGATATTCTTAAAGTCCTTGGAGAGAAAGAACTAGCAAAATTTCTTGTTGATGAAATTCAAGAAGTATATAGACTTCAGGGCGTAAAGATTAATGATAAGCATATTGAAGTCATAGTAAGGCAGATGCTTAAAAATGTCAGAATTAAAGATTCGGGCAGTTCCAGGTTTCTTGAGGATGAAATAGTTGACAAGAGCGTTTTTGAAGCAGAGAATAAAAAAATAATACAAGAAGGCGGCACTCCGGCATCTGCAGAACCTGAGCTGATGGGTATAACCAAAGCCTCATTAAGTACTGAAAGTTTTATATCGGCAGCGTCATTTCAGGAAACTACTAAAGTTTTAACCGAGGCTGCTTTGCAGGGCAAGGTGGACTTTTTACGCGGTTTAAAGGAAAATGTCATCATGGGAAGATTAATCCCTGCAGGAACCGGATCTAAAAGATATGTAGACATAGATATTAAAGTCTCTTAGAAAAATAATTGTGAAAAAAAAGATTTTCTGAGAAATATTAAAAAAAAGTGTTGACAAAATTGAAATTGAATTATAAAATTATCAATTCAACAATATTGCAATTAATAAGTAATAACATATTGTTAATAACGCTCATTATTATTAAAAGTTAAGGGAGATAATTAATAGTGCCTACGATAAATCAATTAATAAGAAACGGCAGAAAAAAAATAACGAAGAAGACTTCGTCGCCGGCGTTAAGGAGCTGTCCTCAAAAAAGAGGTGTGTGTGTGAGAGTATACACTACTACTCCAAAGAAACCTAATTCTGCTCTTAGAAAAGTAGCAAGAGTAAAACTTACAAACGGAATGGAGGTTACCTCATATATTCCGGGCGAAGGTCATAATTTACAAGAACATTCGGTAGTGTTAATAAGAGGCGGAAGAGTTAAAGATTTACCTGGCGTTAGATATCATATAATAAGAGGTGCCTTAGATTGCGTCGGTGTTAACGGAAGAAAACAATCCAGATCAAAATATGGCGCAAAAAGGCCTAAATAATTTTTAAAGTTAAGGGAGCTAAAATTGTCAAGAAGAAAAAGATCGGTCAAAAGGGTGGTTGACGGTGACCCAAAATTTAATGATAAAGTAGTCCAAAAGTTTATAAATAAAATAATGTACGACGGCAAGAAAAGTATTGCCGAGGGCTTATTTTACAGTTCTTTAGAAATTATTCAAGAAAAAACTAAAGAAGACGGGTTTAAGATCTTTAAACAGGCAATAGATAATGTAAAACCGGTTTTGGAAGTGAAAGCCCGCAGAGTGGGCGGTTCCAATTATCAGGTGCCTATAGAAGTCAGAAGCGATAGAAAGCTCTATCTTGCTATAAGATGGATTGTTACGTACGCAAGAATGAGAAATGAAAAATCAATGGAAGAAAATTTAGCTTTAGAAATTTTAGACGCTTCAAATAATAAAGGCGGTTCAATAAAAAAGAAGGAAGATACTTTTAAAATGGCAGAAGCAAATAAAGCATTTGCTCACTTTAGATGGTAGACGGGGAAAATAATGGCTGACAGAATATCGCTTGATAAAATACGAAATATTGGAATAATGGCTCATATTGATGCCGGTAAAACCACGACAACTGAAAGAATATTATACTATACCGGTGTCAACTATAAAATTGGCGAGGTTCATGAAGGAACCGCAACCATGGATTGGATGGAACAGGAGCAGGAAAGAGGAATTACCATAACCTCCGCTGCTACGACATGCTACTGGAAAGAACATAGAATTAATATAATAGATACTCCCGGTCACGTTGATTTCACTATTGAAGTCGAAAGAGCTTTAAGGGTATTAGACGGAGCCGTTGCCGTTTTTGACGGTGTAGCCGGCGTCGAACCGCAGTCAGAAACTGTTTGGAGACAGGCTGACAAATATTCTGTGCCGCGTATTTGTTTTGTTAATAAAATGGACAGGACGGGAGCAAATTTTTTCAGATGCGTCGATATGATAAAAACAAGACTTAACGCAGTACCCGTTGTCATGCAGATACCTTTGGGATTAGAAGATGCATTTAAAGGCGTTATAGATATTGCGGCAATGAAAGCATTGGTGTATAACGACGAAAGTATGGGAGCAAAATATGAAATAATAGATATTCCTGAAGAATACAAAACGGAAGCTCAAAAGTATCATGCTGAATTTTTAGAAAAATCATGCGATTTTGATGATGAACTGATGGAAAAATATTTAGCCGGCGAAGAAGTTGACGTCGCATCAGCTAAAAAGGCTATTAGACAAGGAACTCTCGAATTTAAAGTAGTTCCTGTATTTTGCGGTTCTGCTTTTAAAAATAAAGGCGTACAGCCGTTATTAGACGCAGTAGTGGAATATTTACCGTCACCATTAGACGTACCGTCAATTAAGGGAATTAATCCCAAGACAGATAAAGAAGAAGTTAGAAAGGCATCTAATGACGAGTCATTTTCTGCATTAGCCTTTAAAATAGCTTCAGATCCTTACACAGGTCAATTAACATACATACGTGTGTATTCAGGTGTTTTGCAATCAGGTTCTTACGTATATAATTCTGTAAAAGATACAAAAGAAAGGATAGGCAGGCTTCTTAGGATGCATGCAAATAAAAAAGAAGAAATTAAAGAAGTTTTCGCAGGAGACATAGCTGCAGCCGTCGGACTCAGAAGCACTACAACAGGCGACACGCTGTGCGATGATTCAAATCCTATTGTTTTAGAAGCTATGGATTTTCCGGATCCGGTTATATCAATTGCTATTGAACCTAAGACAAAAGCTGACCAGGAAAAGTTAGGTTTATCGCTTCAAAAATTAACCGTAGAAGACCCTTCATTCAGGGTCAAAACAGATGAAGAAACCGGTCAGACGATTATATCCGGCATGGGCGAGCTCCATTTGGAAATTATCGTAGACCGCCTTCTAAGAGAGTTTAAGGTAGATGCGAATGTCGGCAAACCTCAGGTTGCTTATAAAGAAACTATAAATAAAAAAGTCCAATCCGAAGGCAAATTTATCAGACAGTCCGGCGGACGCGGACAATACGGACATGTTTGGCTTGAGATTGAACCGCTTGGGAAAGGCTCAGGTTTTGAATTTGAAAATAAAATTAAAGGCGGGGTTATTCCAACAGAATATATACCCGCTATAAGTAAGGGAGTAGTCGAGGCTATGACTAACGGAGTTATGGCAGGCTATCCGGTGGTGGATATAAAAGTTGCAGTATATGACGGCTCATTTCATGAAGTAGATTCTTCTGAAATGGCTTTTAAAATTGCAGGCTCTATGGCTTTTAAAGACGGCTGTAAAAAAGCGTCTCCCGCATTGCTTGAACCTATTATGAAGGTTGAAGTATTAGTTCCAGAAGATTTTATGGGAGATGTGATAGGCGATTTAAATTCCAGAAGAGGCAAGATTTTAAATTTAGAAGCAAGGGCGGGAATTCAAGTAATTAATGCGGAAGTTCCGTTGGCAGAAATGTTTGGGTATTCAACAGATTTAAGATCGAAAACTCAAGGCAGGGCCAATTATTCTATGGAATTTTTAAAATATGAACAGGTTCCTAAGAATATATCAGAAGAAATTGTTGCAAAGTCGCAAGGTAAATAAACATTATTTTCCAGGAGGATTAGATGTCCAAAGAAAAATTTGACAGATCAAAGCCGCATATCAATATAGGTACAATAGGTCACGTAGACCACGGCAAAACAACTTTAACTGCAGCTATTACTAAGGTTC
>JAKAQK010000047.1 GCA_021822625.1 bacterium
TCCTTAGTACGAGAGGACCGGGATGGACGAACCTCTAGTGTTCCAGTTATCACGCCAGTGGTAATGGCTGGGTAGCTATGTTCGGAAGGGATAACCGCTGAAAGCATCTAAGTGGGAAGCCCCCCCTGAGATAAGATATCCCCTGTAGCAATACAGCTAAAGATCCCTCATAGACCATGAGGTTGATAGGTCGGATGTGTAAGCATAGCGATATGTTTAGCTTACCGATACTAATAGATCGTGCGGCTTAATCTTTTTTAATATTTAAAATGCATTTTTCCTTTTTCTTAAATTGCTTAATTAACGTTTAATGGTTAAATTTGACGGAACAATATAAAGTTTTCGGTAACTATAGCATAGAGGGTCCACCCGTTCCCATCCCGAACACGGAAGTTAAGCTCTATTGCGCCGATGGTATTATGCGGGTAGCTGCATGAGAGAGTAGGTCGTTACCGAATTTTTTTTTAACAGATAATTATTAAATTAAAATAATTAAAATAGAAATAATAAAAACTACTAACCACGTCAAACGCTGTTTAGAGTAAAAATACGGAGTATGATATTATTTTAAATTTGAAATGTTTTATATTTATTTTAAATTTAAAATGAAAAATCACTCGAAAGAGTCGTAAAAAACCTCTTTTAAATGCATAACATTTTGATGCATTTAAAAGAGGTTTTTTTTAGATGAAATGATATTATTATAATACTATGATGTTGGTATGTATAGATATATTAAAAACGTTTTTTCAGATTTTAGATGTTGGTATATTTAGAAGATGAAATGATATTATTATAATATTATATAGATAAGAAAATTTATAAGAAATATTAGTTAATTAATTACAATAAATTTGATATAATAATTTAATTGTCTGAAGTATAAATATATAATTATTAATTGTTGCAGAGGAAAGCAAAAAAAAATGAATAATATATTATGTAATAATGCACCGAAAAGATTAGTTCTTCTTTTTATTTTAATGTCAGTTTTCTTTTCTTTAATTGTTTTTGTTTTATTTTTAAAAAAGTCTTATTCAGCTGAAAGAGTTGCGATAATGCCTTATAAAATGGTATCTACGCATTATCAGCAATATTCGTATATTACAAAAAGCATTCCTGTGTTATTAGGTTCCGATATCAGTTCAAAAGATATTTATGTTGTAAGGCAGTCCGATATCAAGAATGTTATAAAAACTAATAAAATAACTTCATTTTCAAATAAAAATTTATCAAAAATTGCAAAAAAATTTAATTTGCAGTTTATAATTTATGGAAGAATAGTTAAAATAGGAAATATTTTTGATATAACGACCAATATTTTTAATACTTCGGATAATACTGTAGTATATAGAAAACCGATAACTGCTTTAGGAACTAATTTTATTATAAATGACATAAGCGACATTTCAAAATCAATTAAAAATCAATTAATTTCGTATAAAAAAGTCAGCAGCTCCGTTATAAGTATTCCGGCTAAAATTGCTGTAAAGCATATTAATAAACCAAGCGCATTCATTAAAAGATATAGCACTAATATAAACGGTATTATAAAAACAGCTTCTAAAGCTTATGTAATACAGGCGTTTGCAGCAGGTAAAATATTAAACGCCGGCATACAGGCGGCGGTTGCAACGCATCATAGAATTATTCTATATAATCTTCGATTGGACGGTTCACTCGATAAAGTAGCATATTACAATCTTTCAGGGCGTTCAAACGTAATTTATCTGAATTTTTTTAAAATATCGAATAATAGAAATGCAATTGTCGTAACTAAAACTAAATTAGGTATGGTTATATCCTATTTATTAGTTTATAACGGAAAAGGAAAATTGTTGACCAAATTAACTCATAATTACTCTATGTTTCTAAGAGTGATGCAATTAAATAACAGCAGGAAAGTTTTAATCGGACAGAATCCTGTTCAGGTTATTCCTTCGGGAAGATTTTTTGATGTTTCCGTTATAGGGCAGAACAATTATCCGATAGGACAGTTTGGAGGAAGTACATATATTTATAATTTTAATAGTTCGAACAATACGTTATCAAAATTTAAGAAATTACCATTTTATTCTGGAATAACCATTTATGGCAGTACTTACGGCAATGTTAAAAACAATGGAAAAAATTATCTCTTGGCATTGTCTAATTCCGGTAATTTAATGTTAATCAATAAAAAAGGACATACGATTTACACCGGTTCGCAAGTTTACGGCGGTTCGCCGCTTCAGGTTAGAGTGCCTTCTTTTGGAGGCTCACGCAGTGCAACTTATACCGGCGGTCTAATTTATAATGTACCGTCTACATTGATAAAATATTATAGTAACGGCAAATTTCATATTATTGCTTTGAAAAATTTTGGACAAATGGGATTTGTTTCTCACTTAAATTATTATACTAGAAGTGCCGTCTATGATTTGATATGGAATAAGGTAGGCTTTTCTCCTATATGGAAAATTAAACCTGTATCCGGTTATAGCGCCGGTTTTTCTGTTATTAAAAAAAATAATAAAGTCTATATTGCAGATGCCATTGTAGCGAATCCGGGGTCTATATTTACTAAGGCCCAGAGCTATATTGTTCTTTATAAAATTTCTAATTGAATTTTAATATAATATTTAGTACAATAGTCAAACTATTCATTTTAAGGCGGTGTAGCTCAGCCGGTTAGAGCATACGGCTCATATCCGTAGTGTCCGGGGTTCAAGTCCCTGCACCGCCACCATTCAAAACCGCCGTATTTAAACCTTATATTCGCTGCTTATGCCGCCTTTTTTGATGTTCAGATTCAGATTATAAAATTTTAAATAAAAAAATGTTGTAATCAAATTACAACGGTGTCAAAAAAAGGTTTAATAATATGTGATTGCGATAAAAAATGCGCTCCGATGCTAAACCTTGACAAACTTTATTTCAACAGCGAGTAAGGTATTTTTTCATTGACGGAGCATAAAAACAATGATTTAATATAACAATATTTTATTAAATTATATTAAAGCTAAATAATAAGATAAAAATATAGTATTAATAGCATTATTAGTATTAAAAAATACTTAAATAAACAATGCTATTATACATTAAGGATACTTATTTTTGATGTAGGCATTGGGGTAGTACTTTAGTAACATTGAGATAAGTAAAAAATTATGAGAATTAAGCTGACTTTAAAACCGGCAGATAAAAAAGCTCTTCTTCCTATAAATTACAATTATTACCTAACCAGTCTTATCTATAGTTTTATATTTTCATCTTCAAAAGATTACTCCTCTTTTCTTCATAACGTTGGATACAGGACGGATAATAATAAAAAAGGGTTTAAACTTTTCACATATTCGATGTTAAACAGCAAAAAATATTTAATTAAAGGAGATAAAATTATATTTGAAAACGCTCCGATTGAATGGGAAATATCTTCTCCGGTGGATGTCTTTCTTCAGCATTTAATTACCGGAGCATTTACGCAGGGAAAGACCATAAACTTAGGGAATAGTCACATAAGCGCGAGATTTTTAATAGAGCAGGTAGAAACTGTTTCTGAGCCGGATTTCAAAGAAACTATGCGTTTTACTTGTTTGTCCCCAATAACGGTAAGCAAATTATACGATAAAAACATTGCAGGAAAAATTGACGGTGATCATTTACAGGCGGAAACGAATATATTAAATAAAAATATGTATAATGAAGATATTTTTCAAAATCACTCAATTAACTTTGGATGTCATTATATACGCCCATGGGAAGAAGGTTTTTCGGAGGCTATCGAACAAAATCTAATAAAAAAGTACCGGCTTATTTATGGAAAAGAACCTTACGGTTATATTAAAAATGTCTATAATTTATATGAAAATACAGGAATTCTTAAATTTAAAATCACGATTGATAGCGATTATATGAACAGAAGAAGCGGTAAAATTACAAAAAAAATAAATTTTAAGAACACGGAAATTATTGGATTTATGGCACCGTTTGAAGTAACAGGCAACCCGAAGATTATCGAAATCGGATACGAGACCGGATTTGGAGAAAAAGGCAGTATCGGTTGCGGATGCGTAAGGGTTATAAAATAAAATGAAAATTATTTTATTGAGTTTATAGTAAAATATAATAATGAGATATAATTTAATTAACTAAAAGGATATAAAAATTAAAATAAATTTATGAATGGAATTTTAAAACAAGGACAGATTTACGGATGGATAGAAAATATCCTTAAACGTATAAATCGCTTTTACAATATAACATTGCCAACAGGAGGTACATGGCATATTGACTTGAAGTAAATACTGTTAAAATGGAGAATCTATGCTTGAAACGATTTTGAAAATTGGGAATGTATTAAGAAACTCGAAATCATCTTTTAGGAATTATCGCTATATTAAACAATATAAGCAGGATAATAAAAGAAAAGCATTAATTTTATCGTTGCCTATAACCATTATTAACGATAATTCTTTAAGTTTTGATTTTGATAAACTTTATGAAATAACAGACGAAAATACAATAGAAAATAAATTATTTTATTTAAAATACAAAACATCGGATTCAGACGGATTGGTAAAATATATTTTCGGAGATATTTATTATTCTAATCAAAAAGAAAAAGAAGATGGAAATTATCGATTAGAGGATAAATCCAATAAACAAAAAGCCTATCAAAAAAGTTCATTTTATCGCGGCGAAGAAGATTTTAAAAGTATTCAAAAACAATATAAAGAAGAAAGTAATTTAATTAGTTCTTTCCGTAAAGAATTTGAAATTAATATCGAATATATTGAAAATATTATCCAATATAAATCTGCAATTGCAGAATGTTTAAAAAAAGAAAATTTTAAACAATTACTATTAAACAAAGAATATTTAGAATCACTGAGCGAAAAAAATACTTCCCCGCCCATCGACCTATTTTTTCATTTTGATTTTCATTTTGATGACGGCAAATATTATTGGTATGAATTAGACAACGCGATAGAATTAATCAATAAAAAAATAATCGAAGAATTTACAGAAAAAAGCGACAATCCTGAAGGTTATGTATTAAAAAAATCTCTTTATAAAACGATAGCATCTGCCGAAAAAGACTTTCAATTTCCATATTTCCAAGAAAAATCAAAATACCGCATAAAATTATTTCAAAATATAGACGATGTTTTAGATCTATTTTACGCTGTCGATTATTCAAAAAAAGCATTAATAACGATTAATGATATTAAAATTATAGTTTTACCTAAAGGAAACAATATAACGGCATTACAATATGAAGAATTTAATCAAAAAATAAATTCTCTAGAACAAGGAGAAGAAAAAGAAAAAGAAGATAAAATAAACAATGAAAATACTGCACAAACACCTGATGATATGCTCTTTACGCCTGTAACAGAAAATATAGCGGAAAATATTGTTGAATTTGATATAATTTTTAGTAAAAGAGGTAAGGGAGTAAGTTCTCCTGATATAGACATGATAGAATTTTCCAGCATTAAAAAAAGCAATTTAATAAAACTTCATCAACGAATTAAAGATATAAAAAAAAATATTTTAAAAATACAGGAAAATGAACTTTCTGAAAAACAAAAGGAAATAATAAAATATTTAGATATTAAAAATTCATTTAAGAATATTTTTAAAAATATGAAATCGGATAAGAAAAAATATCAAAGTCATTTATATAAAGTGCTGCCGCAAATTTATACGGGAACATATTATAACGACCCGGTATTGCTTCCGGCTTTAATTGAGACAACGGAAAAAAACATCAGATATGGAGAAAAATTTAGTTTTCCCAAATATGATTTTTACTTTTTAACAGAAATGCAAAATACTATTAGACAAGGAGAGCACTTAATGGAAATTAAAAATTCAAAAAGTTACCATATTGGTTTTCTTTTAGGACAAATGTCTAGACAGTTTGCTCCCTGGAGACAAAATTGTCCTATTGCTTCATTTGAAAAAAGCTATGTAGGAACAATATCCAGGCGCATAACCACAATTGACGATTTGATAAAATTTAAAAATTTTATAGAAGAAAAGTTAATTATGCACGAAAAATCTAAATACACTTTTGAAATTTCAGCAAAATTAAACAATGAAATTAAAGGATTATTAGAATCGTCTATGGAAAAATACAATAAAAACTATTGCGCATTCGGTTTTTTTGAAAGTTATTTGGCAATAAATAAAAAAGAAGAAGACCAAGAATCTATGAATCTATAGATAATATTAATGAAAACAATTAAAAAGGAGAATCATCGATGACAGCTGAAACAATAAAAAAATCAGAAATAATTTTTCTTTATGAAAGTACATATTCTATTCCAAACGGAGATCCGTTTACCGGAGAACAGCGCTACGACGAAGAAACAAAAAAAGTGCTTGTAAGCGATGTAAGAATAAAAAGATTTATTAGAGACTATTTTAACGAAAGAGGAGAAGAAGTTTATGTAATATTAGACAGAACAAACGTTTCCAAAGAAAGCAAAGAAACAGGCTCTGCTGCAAGGATGAAAACTTTGAGATTAAAATATCCGGATAAAAACGGAAACGAAATCCTTAAGGAATGTATAGACGTAAGGTTATTTGGCGGAATAGCAATGGAAAAACAAGATAAAAAATCTAAAAAAGAACAAGAATCTTCAGAAAAAGAAGAAAAAGCGATAAATATTACTGGTCCAGTCCAATTTGCTATATTAAATCCTTCCTTAAACAAAGTAGACTTAAGAATGCATCAAAATACCACTGTTTTCCCGTCATCGATGAAAAACGATCAAGGTTCAATCGGAACGACAACGGTGGTTCCTTATTCCGTCAATCAAATACACGGCTGGATAAATCCATATTCAGCAATAAACTCCGGGTTAAAAGAATCGGACATCGAAAAGATGCTTAAAGCGCTATGGGAAAGTATAAATAACGCTAATACACGGACTAAATCAAATCAAAGTTCGTTATTGTTGTTACAAATCGTATATTCAAATAAAGATAAGAAAATTTACGGAGCTGATCAATTAATAAAGATTAATCTTAAAAATAACAAAAGCGAAGAAGGTATTCGAAGTTTAGAAGATTTTGATTTTGATTTTACAAAATTAATCGAAATATCAAATTTAGATATAATAGATAGCATAAGATTCTATTCAGAAATACCCCATATAAAAGATATATTTAAAAATAAAAGTAAATTCAAGGAAATTATGTTATGAAAGGATTACAATTAGAAATAGAAGGGAACTACGCCCATTTTAGAAAACCTGAAACCAATAATAATCCGCTTTCGCATGATTTTATTACTAAAACTGCACTTATAGGTCTGATAGGGGCAGTGCTTGGGAAAGAACGTGAAGAAATGTGTTCTTTATTTCCGCAGTTAAGCGAAGATTTACTATATGGAGTGCAAATAATAAATCCTGTCAAAAAAGAATCTTTTGGATTTACAATGCATAAAGCAAAAGTAATGTCGGAAATGGCACCTAAGTATTTGGAATTATTAAAATTTCCAAAATTTAAAATTGCAGTATCTTTATGCAATAAACGAAACATTACGCAAAATTTATTTGACGATTTTACAAAATCATTAAAAAACAACGAATCAAAATATACACCTGTGCTTGGATTGCACAATTGCCCAGCAAAATTAACATTTTTATCGGAAGGAGAATTTTCGGATGAAAAAAATGATTATTTTGAAACTAAATATGCAGTATCAGCAAAGCATATATTAAATATATACAAAACTGAACAATTTAGAATTGGATTTGAACGCATACCGACATTTCAAAATGATAACTTCTGGAACCCTTCGGATAAATATGTGGATGTAATATACCCTTCCGAAAATAACGAAATAACAGTGAAAGGAATATATTACGAGTATTTTAACGGGGATAAGTTATGGCTGATTTAACCCGATATTATTCCCATCCTAATAAGCAACTTACCGAACATACCGATAATGTCGTTAAAAAAGTTAAATCATTGACAAATCTTAAAATAGCTGAAATTGCAGCAATATTCCATGATGCTGGAAAATTAAATCCTAATTTCCAATTAAAAATTAATAAAAATTTTAATAAAAAAACAAAAATAGGATATTCCAATCACGCTTACTTGTCTGCTTTAAGTTTTATATGTTATTGTAAGGAAAATCAAGACCAATTTTTAAATCATTCAAATAACAAAATAGAATTAAATAAAATAGCAAGCATATTGGCGATTATAGCGCGTCATCATGGAGATCTACCATATTTTCCAAATATTTTAAATGAAGACGAATATTCGGAGCTTTTATTATTCCTTGATAAAAATCCATATTTACCTATATCGGAATTTATAGGAAATTACATAAAACACAATTATTTTTCGGTAACAGATCAAAAACCGGAGGAATTAAAATACTTTAGGGAAAATTTTTTATATAAAATAACAAATTCGCAATCTATTGCAAACCCGCTCGATTTTTTTATTGAAACACAGTTTGCTTTCGCATCCGTCATAGCCGCCGATAAATCGGATGCGTCAGGTTATGAAACCCAAGAATATATTGCCATTGCTGAATTTTGCAATAAGTATAATAGCAATCTTGGCACTTACATAAAACAATTCGAAACTAACTCCAAAATCAACAAAATAAGAAACGACATGAGAAAAGAGGCCAACGAAAAAATTAAAGAAGAATTAAACAAAAATAACCCAAGAGTTTTTTCTCTTACCGCTCCGACAGGTTCGGGAAAAACAATAATGCTTCTTTCTCTTGCTGGAGAAATTTTAAACTTTCAAAAAAATTTACGTATTATTTACGCATTGCCGTTTCTCTCAATTACCGAACAAGTTGAAGAAGTATGTCGTAAAATTTTTAAAGAACAAAAAAATTATATCAGGAGAATAGATTCAAAATCAGAAAATAAAGATTTTGAAAAAATACAATACGAACTCGACAGCGATCCAGAAACTATCGAAAGAATTCTTGAAACGCAATTTGCGGAAGATACATTCGATTATCCGTTTATAATTACAACATTCGTCCGTTTTTTTGAAACTTTAGTAAGCAACAAAAACGCCACGCTTCTCAAAATACCTAATTTTGCAAACACGATATTTTTAATCGATGAAATTCAATCGCTTCCGCCTCGTCTTTACGGTTTTTTCGTCGCATTGCTGGATTATTTTTGTAAAAAATTTAATTCATATGCCATTATTTCTACTGCCACTATGCCTGAATTTGAATTACCAGAAAATAATATACATAATTTACATGAATTTTTCGGTAATTATACTAAACCGATAGAATTGCTTTCATTGAAATATTTTAAAGAAGAAGTTTTTAATCGTTATTATATCGAAAGATTGCCGTATCCCGTCACTATTGATGATATCGCAAATATGATAAAAAAAGAACAATCATCAGTATTGGTAATTTTAAATACAATTCAGGATACGAAAGATCTATTTGCTCAATTAAAAGAAATCTATTCTGAAATAATTTTGCTCAATACGCATTTTACTTTAAACGATAGAAAAACAAAAATAAAACGCTGTAAAGATTTGCTTAATGACGGGAAACGAGTTATTCTTATTTCCACACAACTTATAGAAGCAGGTGTAGATATTGATTTTCCTATAGTTTACAGGGATTTCTGTCCTATTCCAAATATTGTTCAATCCGCAGGACGATGCAATAGAAACAATAAGAAAAATAACGGTAAAATGATAGTCTTTGATCTTCAAAAAGACAATAAAAGTCGCTCTGATTTAATTTATCAGGGAAAAGATTCAAGATTTTTAAATTTCGCAAAAGAAAAAATTAAAAATCAGAAATTACATGAATGCGAGCTTATAGATTTGCAAAAATCATTTTTTAAGGATGTTCAAGCAAATACTATATTTGGAACGCATTACATTAATCAATCCAAAAATGAAGAGATTAATTTTATTCAATGTATTAAAGAACTTGCCTTTGAAAAAATAGGTAAGTTCAGACTTATTGACGAACAAAAATTCGGAGAAGAATATAACTATTATGTTTGTAAAACTAAAGGCGACGAATTATTGTTTGAAAAATTGAAGAAACTATATTCAGAATTAAAACAGATTAACTTTAATGATTTTCAAAATAGAAAAATAAAAAATATCGAAATCAAAAATCAGCTTAAAAATATGGCAGATAATGTAGTACAAGTAAGGCTAAAACCGTTTGATTCGCCACCAATAGCAGAAGAAAAATGTTTTGGATTGTTAAAATTACCGTTTGAATATTATAATGAAGATACAGGCATCCGTTTAACGTCAGAAAATCAAATATTATAAATAAAAATTTACTTGAATCTATGAATTTTAATTTAGATTTGTTTTAAAATGAATATAAATTTTATAAATAAAATATGATACAACAAGACCGCGAAATAGCAAAAGAATTAAAGACAAGGCTATCCGAAGTCGTTAATTTACTATACTTTCGCGTTTTAGTTTCGATGGCGTCAGGCGATGCCGATGAATATTCTAATATGGATGTTTTTATAGAAGTTGAATCAACAGACAAAGAACTTAATAAAAAAGTAGATATTATAACATTAAATTTCTTAAAAAATATAAGATCAAAAACTATAAAAGCTGCAATTAATAAAGGTGTTATGTATGCTTAACAAGGATAGAGATGCGGGCGGCTAATTAAGGAAGTTTCATGAAAACAGAATAATTATGAACATAGCTATTACAGACGATTTAACTCAGTCTCAGGCGGATGCCGTTACCGGAACAGAATTTAATTATTATCTTCTTTGTAAAAGAAAGTTATGGCTTTTTTCTCATGACGTAGATATGGAACATACTTCCGATAATGTTTTAATAGGAAAACTTATAGATGAGGAGTCGTATCCGAGAGAAAAGAAAGGGATGATTATCGATGATGCCGTAAAAATAGATTTTCTTGACGATAATGTCGTGCATGAGGTTAAAAAATCAAATAAAATGGAAGAAGTCCATATTGGGCAAGTTTTGTATTACATATATCGCCTGAGACTGAAAGGGGTTGATATAAAAAAAGGCGTAATAAATTATCCTAAACAAAAACGAACAACTGAAGTTATATTAACTCCTGAAAAAGAGCGCCAAATAAAAGACATTGTGAAGAAAGTTATTGAAATTAAAAATGCGGAACGAGCGCCGGATGTATTGCATTCTAAAATATGTAAAAAATGCAGTTATGAGGATTTTTGTTATTCATGAAAAGAAATTATTATATAACAAAAAATGGACGATTAAGACGAAAGGATAATACTATTTCTCTTGAATTTGAATCGGGAGAAAAGAAGGCAATCCCAATAGAAGACATAGAAGGAATATACCTGTTGGGCGAAATAGACCTGAATACAAAACTGCTAAATTTTTTGGCGCAGCAGAAGATACCATTGCATGTGTTCAACTATTACGGTTATTATTCTGGTTCTTACTATCCGAGAGAACATCTTAATTCAGGTTTTATAATCGTAAATCAGGTGGAACTTTATAAGAATGCTGAAAAAAGGCTTGACGTTGCTAAAGAATTTATAAAAAGTGCCGCTCACAATATTCTTTGCAATCTGAAGTATTATAAAAACAGAAAGTCGGGAATTGAAAATTATATATCCGATATAAACGAAATAATACCAAAATTAGATGAAGCAGCTGATATTTCTAAACTTATGGCATGGGAGGGGCATATAAGGGAACGTTATTATGACAGTTTCAACGCAATCCTTGACCTTAAAGAAGAATTTAATAAACGGAACAAAAGACCTCCTGATAATATTATGAACGCTCTTATATCTTTTGGGAATTCTTTGCTATATGCAACTACACTTGGCGAAATTTATCATACTCAGCTTAATCCGACCGTAAGTTTTTTACATGAGCCAGGCAATAGAAGATTTTCTTTAAGTTTAGATATTTCTGAAATATTCAAACCGATAATCGTAGATCATGTAATATTTAAATTAATAAATACAAATATGCTAAATGAAAGGGATTTTGACAAGGACGTAAATTCTTGTTATCTTACGGAAAGCGGCAGAAAGATATTCTTAAGGGAATATGATGATAGGTTAAATACGACAATTAAGCATAGAGGGCTTAATAGAAATGTATCTTATAGGCATCTTATCCGTTTAGAATGTTATAAATTAGAAAAGCATATTTCTAATATTGAGGAATATAAGGCTTTTAGAGCTTGGTGGTAAATGATTCTATGAATATAATTTTGGTTTACGATGTAAGAAAAAAAAGGGTACAAAAAGTCCACAAATTGTTAAAACGCTATTTAAACTGGGTTCAAAATTCTGTTTTTGAAGGGGAATTAACATATGGACAATTAGAAGCTATGAAAATCGATATTATTAAAATAATGAAAAAAGATGAAGATTCTATGATAATTTATACACTTGGCAGTCTTAAATATGCGAGACGGGAGATTATCGGAGTTGAAAAAAATACGACTGATAATTTAATATAAAATATTATATTGTCGTCGAGGTGCAGGGTTTTTTGCACAATTTGAGGTTGACAGATGAATTCGTTTATGATTTAATATAACTTATTATTTTTACAAATAAATTTTTGGCTTTTAATCGCACCAATATGGAATTGAAACCATTCACTATGCCTAAACCTGTTGATGCTAAGCCTACTTTTAATCGCACCAATATGGAATTGAAACTACATTGCAAATAATCAATCAATTATAACTGCATTAACTTTTAATCGCACCAATATGGAATTGAAACATTGGGAATGTCGGAACACGACTAGGGCAATGGAAACTTTTAATCGCACCAATATGGAATTGAAACCTGCAACAATTACAGGCGGTATGCTTACCGTCCTTACTTTTAATCGCACCAATATGGAATTGAAACTGTTTTCTTAAATTCTCAATTTCAGGTAAATATCGAACTTTTAATCGCACCAATATGGAATTGAAACCACTTATCGGCGCACATAATAGCACTTTCACGAGTAACTTTTAATCGCACCAATATGGAATTGAAACCGATGTAATGCGTTTCACCTTGCCAATCATACTTATCTTTTAATCGCACCAATATGGAATTGAAACAAGTTACGTATGCTTAAAACCGAAGAGGTACTGCCCTTTTAATCGCACCAATATGGAATTGAAACGCGGTTGCGGTTGAGGTTGAGGAGCTGGAGCAGGCATCTTTTAATCGCACCAATATGGAATTGAAACACTCTCCGCCCCGGTAGCGTTCGTGGTAAAAGCGGCTTTTAATCGCACCAATATGGAATTGAAACAACAATCCTGAACTTTTCGTACCTGCCGGAGCGGTTTCTTTTAATCGCACCAATATGGAATTGAAACTATCATAAAAGATTCGGATGGAATATCCCGTCGACTTTTAATCGCACCAATATGGAATTGAAACTCATACCAAATCAATCCGCCGTCAGGTGAACTGGGAACTTTTAATCGCACCAATATGGAATTGAAACATTCGTTTATTGCTTCATTAATAGTATCTACTAAATACTTTTAATCGCACCAATATGGAATTGAAACTAACCTAGGGACGTCTGGCCATTCGCTGCGGTATACTTTTAATCGCACCAATATGGAATTGAAACCAGTTTGAAGACGGCGTATATGTGGGATTAAGATACCCTTTTAATCGCACCAATATGGAATTGAAACAGCTAATTCGGAACGGATTAACAAATCGCCCTTATCTTTTAATCGCACCAATATGGAATTGAAACAAGCTTTGAAGCCTTAGCGGACGATTCTGTATTAATGCTTTTAATCGCACCAATATGGAATTGAAACAGTTTATCGATGACGGTATTGAATAGCTTTGACCTACTTTTAATCGCACCAATATGGAATTGAAACGTCTTTACGAAGAATAATTATTTTAGAGCCGTCCACTTTTAATCGCACCAATATGGAATTGAAACTAGTCCACGTCATAAGCAATGTCCCCGCTTTCCTTTCTTTTAATCGCACCAATATGGAATTGAAACGAGTCACCGACTTCGACTCCGTCTTTGTTAAAATAACTTTTAATCGCACCAATATGGAATTGAAACAATAATCCGCTGCTTTGTGTACCTGCCGGAGCTGTTCTTTTAATCGCACCAATATGGAATTGAAACAAACCTGCGTTAATCCGTAAGCTCCCGAAGGGTCTCTCTTTTAATCGCACCAATATGGAATTGAAACTGATATATTAACTGAATCGGATACATTCCCACAGCCTTTTAATCGCACCAATATGGAATTGAAACTGTCGTGCTCCCGATGCGTATGTTCCCAGTGCGAATCTTTTAATCGCACCAATATGGAATTGAAACGGTGTTTTGCTTGGCTTGTTAGTTGACTGGTTGCACTTTTAATCGCACCAATATGGAATTGAAACTGGGCTTAGAAGACTATATTAAAAATCAGAAAGAAGGCTTTTAATCGCACCAATATGGAATTGAAACTATATTGTGCTGTTTGCACAGGCGTTGTTACCGTCCCGCTTTTAATCGCACCAATATGGAATTGAAACTTGTCTTTTTACCTCCTTTGCGTTTTGTTGGATTTGACTTTTAATCGCACCAATATGGAATTGAAACTTTTTTTGGCACAAATCTTGCACACGCGAAAAAAAAACTTTTAATCGCACCAATATGGAATTGAAACCTTTATATTTATAGCGAAGTTTCTAATTCGTACATACTTTTAATCGCACCAATATGGAATTGAAACCATTCACTCAGGCATACGGCAATTACGCTTGCTCTTCTTTTAATCGCACCAATATGGAATTGAAACGATAATGTGCTTCCTACGCTTCCGAGAAATGAACCTCTTTTAATCGCACCAATATGGAATTGAAACTACTTACTTGTCTAGATTCTTTCAACTTTTCTAATCCTTTTAATCGCACCAATATGGAATTGAAACGCGAAACAGTCAAGAATAATATCGCCCTCATTAGAACTTTTAATCGCACCAATATGGAATTGAAACAGGACTGTCGCAAAACAAAGGAGACACATGCATAAACTTTTAATCGCACCAATATGGAATTGAAACTCAAATCAAGTCCCGATATTTTAGTCCCTGAAGGCGCCTTTTAATCGCACCAATATGGAATTGAAACCATAGTAGAAAAGTCCATAATTCTCCTTAATTTTTACCTTTTAATCGCACCAATATGGAATTGAAACACGTTATTTTTGTTCGACGAACTTTCAAACTTTGATAACTTTTAATCGCACCAATATGGAATTGAAACTGTTTTTAGTAACTGCCACCAAAGAAATTATAATGAACCCATAAATCTGAACAGAACTTTTAAATTTCTTATTCCGTAACTTAAAAAATCTGTTAGAATTTAAATTAAGGAATTTAAAAAAATCAAATTTAAAAGGGTAAACTACAATGAG
>JAKAQK010000201.1 GCA_021822625.1 bacterium
TTGCGTCAAACGACCCTAAGGGTTTTTTTAGCAGTTTCGCAAACGGCGCCGTAATCGACGAAGTCCAGAGAGTGCCCGAACTGCTGTCTTATCTGCAGGTAATCGTCGATGAGCATAAACTGCCCGGGGAATTTATAATAACCGGAAGCCAAAATATACTGCTTTTATCCGCAATATCCCAGTCTCTTGCGGGAAGAACGGCAATTATCCATCTTTTGCCTTTATCCGTTTTTGAACTGGAAGAATACGGAGTTTCATCCGAATTATACGAATTTATGTATAAGGGATTTTATCCGAATGTTTATAATTTAAATCTGAATCCTTCCGAGAATTACGGTTTTTATATATCGACGTATTTAGAAAAGGATATAAGGGATTTGCTCCGCATATCCGATTTGAATAAATTTGAACTATTTTTAAAAATCTGCGCTTCGAGGACGGGGCAGGTAGTCAACCTATCGTCTATCGGAAACGATTGCGGGCTTTCGCATAACACTATAAAACAGTGGCTGTCCTTACTGGAAACGAGTTATATTATAAAATTTTCTAATCCATACTACAAAAACTACGGCAAAAGGTTTATAAAATCTCCGAAACTTTATTTTATAGATACCGGTCTTCTATGCTATCTTCTCGGTATAAGGAATAAAAGCCACATAGACGTCCATCCCCTTAAGGGACAGATTTTTGAAACGTTTGTTTTTTCAGAACTCCTGAAGACTCTTTACAATAAGGTATTGGACGAAAGCATATATTTTTTAAGAGATACCAAAGGTTACGAGATAGATTTTATTTTCGATGCCGGAATAAAATTAAAATCCGTAGAAGTAAAATTATCTCAAACGATTAACCATGATTTTTTTAAAAATATGAATGCGTTAAGCGGCTTGACCGGCGCCGAAGTCGAAAAATACCTGATATACGGCGGAAACGATACAAAAAAATATAAAGATATAGATATTGTTTCCTGGCAAAACATTCATAATATTTTCGGGCAGGATTAGAACTACAAAAATAATGCAAAAATTATAATTGATTAAATGCCGGAAAAGGGATGTATAAAAATAAACGAGAAGTCCCGTCCGAAAGGGCGGGGTAGTTCACTTGACATATGCCATATCTTAAAATTAACCGCATTTACTCGACTATCAACCATTTCCACAAAGGAACGATATAAATCTTTTTGTCATTAACATCTATTTGTTTTTCAAGCTCGCTAGTAATTAGAAAACTCTCGGCAGCGCCGAAGAAGTCCATAGCTTCTGAAAGTCCTTCAATTTCTCTGCTTTGAGCGTTCACGCCGGAAATATCGTAACACACGTTTATCAAAATATCTTTACCGCCAATTTTGCAATAAAAATCAACCTCGCGTTTCCCTTTAAAAAAATAGTATATGTCTTTAGACGCTTTACGCAGTTTGAGATAAACTATGTTTTCGTATATCTTGCCTATATTTAAGGCAAACGAACCATCCATTACTTTTTTTATTCCAATATCCACTCCATAGATTTTTCTTGGATTTCTAATTCTGTCCTTAATAGTGCCGTAAATTGGAACGGTAAATAAGGCAAATGCGTTTTCCATATACTCTATATATTCGTAAATGGTATTTTTCGAAACTGCTAATCCCTGCGATTTAAAATCGTTGTAAATTTTATTTATACTGAATAAAGAGGATATATTAGAAAAACAATATTTAATTAAAAATTTTAGTAAAAACGTATTCGAAAGACGGTATCTTTCAAAAATATCTTTATATATTATTAGATTGACGTAATCCTCTATTATCCTGTTAGATAATTCTTCATCGGCATTTAATATTTCTGGAAATCCTCCCTTAAGTATATATTGGGAAAACGCATTTTTTATCAAAGATACCGATTTTGTCGAATTAATATTTATTTTAATGTTTTTTGCGGCAAGATATTCCTTGAACGTTAACGGAAACACTTCATAGGTTAAAGTTCTGCCTCTAAGGGAAGACGCTATTTCACCGCTTAATAAAGTCGATGATGAACCCGTAATAAAAATTCTGCATTTTTCGGAATCATAAATTCGTCTTATAAATTTTTCCCAGTGTTCTACGTTTTGAATTTCGTCAAAAAAGAAGTAAACCGTTTCTTCCTTTTTATCGGGATAAAGTTCATAGTAAGCCTCGATAAATGTATTTAAATCAGGAAGAGAAATAGGAAACAATCTGTCGTCTTCAAAATTTATATATGTAATATTCCTGGTATCGATTCTTACCCTTAATCTGTTAATTAATGAATAAAGCGCAAAAGTTTTCCCGCTTCTTCTGACGCCTATTAGCGATACTATTTTATTTAAATTATTAACGTCTCCTTTTTCCGATAAATAAATATCGATGTCTCTTTCGAAAACGTTTTCTATCTTATGTTCGTGAAAATCTACAATAATTTTTTTAAAAAGCTCTTTTGTTTGCATAAAAGTATATCGACTGAAGATTTTATGACGCCGTCGATTAATAATATGTTAATTTTAGGCGCTTAATTTTCTAATTTATATCCCTGCATATAAGTTCATATTATACTATTTTTATCCTTATGTAAAGGGATAAATAAATCCTTAATCCTGCATTAGAAGTTACATTATATACTCAGAAGCTATGTTAAATCTGGATTCCCGCTTTCGCGGGAATGACAATACGGGGGTTTAAGATTCCGCCCAAAGGGTGTCATTCCGGTCTGCATCAAAATTAACTTAGCATTGGAATATATAAATATTTTTCTAAATCGGGATTTGGGGCAATTTAGACGGGCAATTTTTTCGTTGCCCATTTTTAAATTTAGCGATATAATCATTAGAAGCATGGTCTAATATATTATAAGCCGCCTTTTGGGTTATTGTTTATTTTGGTCTGTTACCTATTTTACAATAACTTGAGGGCGACTTTCAAGTTTCTAACGGTGATTTAAGGTATGATATAATCATTATAATGCTATAATAAGGCAAAATATTCAATAAGCAACTACTCTTGATATTCATATTAATTAAATTCGTCTAAAAATTAAACGCGGGACGGTCATTGCTATGGGTTACGCTTTAAAAAAAATATATCCTGACGATATTAATACCGGAATTTATACGTTTAAAGACTACCTTAAACTTCCCGAGGGAAGCCCTTACCAACTTATCGAAGGAGAATTAATAATGTCGCCG
>JAKAQK010000202.1 GCA_021822625.1 bacterium
AAACCATGCCAACCGGACCTAAAGTTTCGGCTAATGCTTTTAACCCTAATTTTCTTATCTGAACAGGGTCTAATTCTTTAATATTCATTTTTTATTATCTCCATTAACCATATAACAGGGTTTTCGATTTTTACCTTAACGGCGCTTATATTTTGTTTTGCTTTTTTTAATAAATAATCATCCATAGTAAGCAATATATCGGCGTTTATATATTCTGCGCATGCAATATGCAGCGCATCGTAGGAATAAAAATTTAATTTTTCAAGTTCTATCGACCTTTTTTCTATCGCGGCATTAACCGTAATTTTTGAATTAACGATTGAAACTAAAACCCGGATATCTGTTTTTCTTCGGTTAAATTCTTAAATTCTAATTCGCAAGAACCCATACCCCTGAAGCCTTTATATGTTCTTTTGATATATTCTTTTGCGTGTATTGAAAAAGCATGCTTTTTCTGCAAAAGAATATGTTTCTTGTTGGCTTCTATCAGGGAAACGTCGGCATCGAATACTGCTTCTTTTATATTTTTTTCTTTTAATGCTTCTACGACTAAATTTAAGGATATATCGTCTATTATTTTTTTGGTCTTTCCCGTTGCAAAGTCTCCTTTACTTTCTCCGTTCTTTAAAAACCATTCGCCTATTTTAGTGCTGTGAGGCATATTATTTAATCCCCATATCGTTTTAATAGTATCGTCTTTTCTTAGACGGCCTATATTATAACGTATCTGCCTTCGCCGGATAACATAACGGAAGATAGGAATGACAATATTTTTTGGGAGGGTTTATAACCTCTGTTGCTTCCGGCTTTGGGAAGATAAGAATCTAATCTTTCTTCAATGCCTAATTTTTTAATAAAATCGGCTATTAGAACCATATTCTTCTGCTGAAAAAGGCATGCTTTTTCAATTCCGCAGAAGAATATATCGCCGAATGATGTAATTTTTTCGTGTCCTTTAACGGACATGCTTGTAGTGTCCATAATAATAAACCTCCAAAATAAGTAAATAAGAATTAATTAAAGGTGCCAAATTTATTTATTCTATCACTCTCGCCTGCGTTTGCGGACAAGCCGCCCGTGCCAAACATACTTTGCCTTCCTTTTTAAAAATAAAAAAATCGGACACCATTTTTAGGACACCATTTTTAATTTTTATTTTTATTGGTTTAAAAATAAAGGGGTAAAAATAAAGAAAAGTGGTCAGATTTATTTATTTGCTCGGCTTATAAAACGATTATCTCTATATGAAAGATATGAAAGTAATAGGAAAATGGAAAGATAAATAAATATTCTTTTTCATTCCTAAAAATAGGAATGAAAAAGAATATATTTGACACAATTATTAAAAAGACATAAAATATAGCATAAAATATAGCATAGACAATATAATTGTTATTATCATTAAACATAACATCAATATATATGGCCATTGGGTCATTGACTTATTTATTCGCTCACTGTCAATTGAGTTTGCGGTTAAACCGAATATTTTATTTATATATTCATTCAGTTGAAAACTATAGTTTTATTGCCGTATTCTATAATTCTGTCTTCAATAAACAACTTTACGGCTTTTGCCAATACTAATCTTTCTATTATTTTCCCTTTTCTTTTCAAATCATCAGGGCTATCTTCATGGGTTATTCTTATAATATCTTGTTCTATTATAGGTCCGTCGTCCAATTTTTCATTAACAAAATGGGCAGTCGCGCCTATTATTTTAACGCCTTTTTCATATGCCTGTTCGTAAGGTTTTGCTCCGGGGAAGGAAGGCAGAAATGAATGATGAATATTTATAATTTTTTTACCGAATGAATTAATAAATTGCCCTGAAAAAATCCTCATGTACTTTGCCAGTATAATAAAATCTACATCAAAATTATTTATTTTTTCAAGAATTATCTCTTCCTGTTTTGTTATCATCGTTTTATTATCTACTACTTTACAGCTATATCCGCTATTACAAGCATATGAGTTGTTATCCGATGCGCTAAATGTGCCAAAATAACCGCTATCGCAAGGGACATAAATAAAAGGTATTTTATAAAAATTTGCTATGGTTGATAAATTTGTATGATTTGAAATTATGCAGCTAATATTTAACAGAATGTCCTCTGCATTCTTTTGCCATAAAAGTTCATTAAGACAATGCTCTTCTTTTGAAACGAATACTGCCGCATTCTTTTTAACCGATAAGTCACCTATTGTATAATTTATATGAAACTCGGATGTTATTTCATCTAACTTGTTTTTTATAGCGAACATACTTTTATCTTTATCGGTATTTACATCTAATTCATAAACTATTCTCATAAAAAAATGTCTATTCGGAGGCTTTGTGGAATGTTGATTAGATTCGATTATATTAGCTCCGCCGTCAAAAAGCGCCTTAGAAACAGAAGCGACAATTCCTTTCTTATCGGGGCAGGACAATATTAATACTGAGATATCGTTATGATTTTTATTATTCGTACTATTTTTGTTATCTAAATTCATTTTATTATTCAAACAAAAGCGCTCCTATATATTATTATGTAATGTAACACATATTTTTTAATAATATATTAAAATGCTATTATTTTCAAGTAGGATTACTTATCGGTTGTTTTAGTGCTTCCTTGGGATTTTTTACCGTTATATAATGCGGATTCCGCTTTTGCCCTTCTTATCGATTTAAGCTGTTCTTCTACATCGTCGCCGTCCAACCCTATTACTATTGCCTTAGGCTTTCCGTTAACTGTAACTACGGTCTCGCCTGCGCCGGATTCCCATAATTTTGAAGGATTATTCCTTAATTCTTTGCTTGTTATAAATTTCATATTTATATGCCTCCGTTTCATCCGTATTACCTATATTTTCTTTGTATATCACTATTATATTAATATAAAGCGTATTATAAGTTATAAGGTATATATATATTATAATACAGATTCTATAAGTTTTTTAATGAAAAACATTTACTTCCTCTTCTTTATAACCGTTATAACTTTTTTATTTAAGAGTAGAATATGTTATTTCTAATCCTGTGCTTCCGAATGAAATTAGTATAGATTCGAGGCTCTCTCCTATCAATCCAAATTCTTTCAATAAAGGGGATGTATTTATTTATTTGCTTTATTAAAACGTGGAATTAATGCTATAAAAAAATGTTATAATAAAAATATTA
>JAKAQK010000048.1 GCA_021822625.1 bacterium
ATAATTACAATGATTACTATAACAAAAAATAGATTATTATCTTTTTTATTCTATATGCTTGCATTTTTGAGCGTTTCTTATTTGATAGGCATACATGATTTGAGCTATATTTTCAATACACCGATGAAAATGGTTTTTCCCGTTAAAACATTAAATCAAAAAAGCATAGCCGTTCAAAAGCATATAACAGAAAATGCAAATAAAAAAATAAAATTTTCAGATATCGCAAGTTCAAATTTCAAAATTGCTAAACAATTAGGTGCCGTTTATTGTTTTGAATGCGGCAATATCCCCGCTCTAAAGTTTTTAATCGCTGATTTTTCAGGCACCGTTATCTTGGTACTGGCTATTTTCTATTTCTTTCTAAAAAAACTTATAGCTTTTTCGCTTATTCATCCTCCAAAATATTCTTCATTTTAATATTTTTGAAAAAGGTGTCAGACACCTTTTTCTCTATGTCGCCGCACTGCAATATATATGGCAAAAATAGATAGCAACACATTCGTAAGAATTTTGCCGTACCGCTCTATTGCTGTAACGTAATACATACGTGCAACATATAATATCTTTGCGACTTTAATAATATTTCATAATGAGGAACAAATTATGTTTTTTAAAAGAACATATTTCAGGAAAATTTATAATTTGATTTATTTTGTTGCGTTTATTTTTTTATGCTTTTTATTTTTTTCGTTTTTTATGCTGCAGATAGTGACATATCCTGTTCAAGCTGCAGAAGTAGTTTATAAATCCGGATTTCATAAATTACACGCAATTCAAAATACTGCCGGTCATAAACATGGTATTATGTCTAAAGATACAATGTTGAAGGTCAATTCGGTAAATATTAACCGCTCTCCGTATTTTAATCCTATTGTACATACTGAGATTGTGCACAGTGATGCAGAATATAAGGCAGCGACAAACAACGATATTTTATCTTTAAATTATCTTACCAAACAGGCTTTAAAAAATCCTGAAATAAAATCAAGTATATATAAATATTTAGGATATAAAGAGAATATATCTATAGCTAAAAGTCTTCCGGAGCCGACACTCGGATTCGGTCTAACGGATGCAAACGGTTTAAACAACCCCGAGATAGGCATTAATTCAATGAGCTACTGGAAGTTTAGTGCATCGCAGGCGATACCGTTCCCGACTAAACTTATAATAAACGCAAGAATCAAAAAAACAATATATAAATCTTTAAAGGACAAGACCATTACATTAAAACTTTTTACGGTTTTAAACGTTAAAAATGTCTATTATAATCTCGCTTTATTAGAAAAGGATATAAATACCTTTAAAGAGAATCTGTCCCTGCTGTCTATTCTGCTGAGATACGCGGACGGTGATTATGCAAGCGGGAGATTAAGCGCAAGAGGCCCAATAAGAATAATCTTAGAAACAGACCAGATAAAAACAAGGTTGATATTATTCGAAAAACAAAAAAACAGATTAATTTATATATTATCAAAACTGACCGGCCTTAAAGCAGCGTATTTTAAAAACAAAAAGGCAAAATTTACTGAAAAGGTTAAACATTTCTCCGCTCAATTTAATAAACTTATGAACACGGCGGATAAATTTAATCCTGCTTTAAAAGAAGCAAGGGAAAATATTAAAACTTCGCTGTTGGGTATAGACCTTGCAAATCAAGGCTATTATCCAAATTTTTCTATTTTTGCCGGTTATGGAGACAGATATTCGCTTCAGCCGGTTATATCAGGCGGCATATCTGTAAGCATACCTTTGTATTTTAACGAAAATCAGATGCCAAAAATAGAAAAGGCAAAAAAATACAGCATTAACGCAGTCTATAAGTATGACTGGGTAAAATTAAGAACAATTCAGAATTTAAGAACTGCTATAAGCAATATAAAAAATGATTATAAAGCTTACAGCATTAACAAAAAGATAACCGAACCGGAAGCAAAACTTCTATTTAATTCTTACGCAAAAAGCCTGATGTCAGGAAAAGTGCAAACTTTCCCGCTATTAGACAGTTTTATAAAATTGCTTTTAATAAGACTTAAAACTTATGAATTCAAAGCTGAATATTTTAAGGATAGCGCTTTTTTAGATGCGGTATTAGGAAAAAATGTTAAATTATAAAATTTTATAATTTTCACTGCAATTTAAGCTAAGCGTCGCGTTATATATTTATAGACCGTGTGTATTTGTGTAACTAATGTATAGAAATAGCGTTTGCAAATAAACAATAATAAAGACAGAGGATGATATATTATGAAAAAAATAATTTATATAGCAGGTCTTGTTGTAGCTCTAATAGCAGGTATTGCAGCATCTGCAGTCTACTATAGCAATTTTGGCAGCAATAAACCGCCAAAAAAAATAATAAAAAAAATGGTAATGCCGTTAAAAAAAGGAGTTTTTGTAAGTCCAAGGCAAAGGCAGCTTTACGGAATAACCATCGGTATGGTTAAATACAGAAAAATAAGCCGCATTATAAAATCAATAGGCGAACTCACGACGGCGGAGCCGCTCATCAAGAAAATATCACTTAGATATAGCGGATATATAACGAAACTTTATGCAAATAAACCCGGGATGAAAATTTTTGCCGGCGAAAAACTTTTTAAGATTTACAGTCCGTCTATTTTCAACGCAGAAAGAAATCTTTCTTTAGCCTATAAAAATTATAAAAATGCCAAAAAGGCAAATTATAAATTTAATATTTCTGAAAGTAAAAGATATTATAAGGCAGCTCAAAAAAGACTTGAACTATACGGCGGTATATCCGGCAGCCAGATAAATGAAATTAAAAAAGGTATTTATGCAAAATCCGATATTGCTATTTATTCTGATATGTCTGGAATTTTATTAAAAAAATATATATATTCAGGTCAGCATTTTACACGCGGACAGACACTTTTTAAGATAGCCGGTTTAAATAAATTATGGATGAACGCATGGATTTATCAGAACGAACTAAAATTTATTCATAAAAACAGCAGCGTATCGGTTGAGTTTTCAGCTTATCCGGGAAGAATTTTTAACGGCAGGGTATCTTTTGTCTATCCTTATTTGAAATCCCGCGCAAGGATTACCGAGGCGAGGATTGTTTTTAATAACAGAAAAGGACTGCTGCAGCCGGGAATGTTCGGAACTGTCAAATTTGCAATAAAACCGCAGCGTCAATTATCGGTAAAAGCATCTTCTGTTTTGTGGACAGGAACTAAACCGTTAGTTTTCATATATGGCGGCAAGGGCTATTTTGTACCGGAGCATGTTGTTTTGGGCAAAAGATGGGGCAATTATTATCCGGTAATAAGCGGTCTAAGAGCAGGCGAAAAGGTCGTAACCTCCGGCACGTTTTTAATTTCTTCCGATGCAAATTTGAAACAGTCGGTTAATTCAATGGCTGGTATGCCCGGTATGTAAGGCAAATGTATTAGATAAAAAAATATAAGATTAAATACAGTATAAAAATATATTATTTAATAATACGCATATTCCAACAGAAATATTAAATTTACAAAAATAGAGGTTTATATATAATGATTAGAAAATTAATAGATTATTGCATAGAAAATCAATTTATAGTACTTATTTTCATGCTATTTTTAGGATTTTTCGGAATAATCGCCGTCCATAATATAAGATTAAATGCCTTACCGGATATTGCTCCTACCGAGGTTATTATTAAAACTGACTGGTCGGGCGAACCGCCGAATCTTGTTAATTTGAGAGTAACATATCCTATCGAATCTTATCTGCTGTCGGCGCCTAAGGTTAAAGAAGTAAGAGGAACATCCATGTACGGTTCGTCTTTTGTAACAGTAGTGTTTAACAGAGGAACCCGAATTTCATGGGCAAGGGCACAGATTTTAACATATATGAATCAGATTAAAACGCTTCTTCCTCCAGGCGTAACGCCCGTGCTTGGTCCTTATGCCAATGCAATGGGCTGGGTTTACATGTACGGGCTAATCGACAAAAATCATAATGAAAACTTAGAACAATTGAGAACCTTGCAGCAATATTATCTAAGATATGCTCTTGAGTCGGTTCCCGGTGTTGCGCAGGTCGCCACTTACGGCGGTTTTAAAAAAGAATATCAGGTTACGTTAAATCCTAAAGCTCTTCAATATTACAATCTGTCAATCAGCCAGATTGATAATTCTTTAAAATCTTCCAATAACGACATAGGAGCAAGGGTCGTGGATTCGCCGTCCGGAGTAGAACATCTGATATTTGTCAAGGGGTATCTGCATACACTTAAGCAGATAAGAAACATTGTAGTCGGTACAACGTCAAATCATGTGCCTATACTTGTAAAAGATATAGGCGTTGTAGAAAAAGTTCCGGCATCTCAAAGGTCTTATTCGGATTTGAACGGCAACGGACAGATAATAGGAGGCGTTGTTATTATGCAGCAAGGAGCCAATACCTTGAATGTCATCAGCGCCGTTAAAAAGAAGATTAAATCGCTTGAAACTTCGCTTCCAAAGGGGGTTAAAGTTATCGCTACTTATGATGAATCTTCTTTAATTCACAGGTCTATAGGTACGCTAAAAACAACATTATTAGAGATAATTATCATAGTTCTGCTGGTCTGTATTATTTTTCTGTTCCATTTCCGCTCGGCATTAGTGGTGATAATTATGATGCCGTTTGCAATATTGGGCGCTTTTCTGGCAATGTATCTGTTACATATAAGCGCAAATATAATGTCTTTATCCGGTATTGCTCTTGCGGTGGGCGCAATGGTGGATTCCAGTATAGTAATGATTGAAAATGCCCATTCATATATAGAAAGATTTGAATACGAACCGGACTTAGTTCCAGAACACATAAAAGCGATTAAAGACAGGAAGAAAGCAAAAAAGATTTATATTGCGGAATCTGCAAAAGAAATGGGCAAACCGTTGTTTTTTTCTTTAATAATCATCGCTGCAGGGTTTTTGCCTATTTTTTATCTTACAGGCGAAGTAGGAGCTTTATTTAAACCATTAGCATATACAAAAACATTCTCCATGCTTTTTGCGGCTTTAATTTCTGTTACATTAGTGCCTATACTTATGGTTCATCTGATAAAAGGTAAAATAAAACCGCTGGAAAAAAATCCTATTAATAGATTTTTGGTTTATATTTACAGACCTGCTTTGAAATTTGTTATGCGTTTTAAATACATTTTTTTAGGTTTAACCTTGCTTGTAATGGTTGCGACTTATTTTGTATATACAAGAATAGGTTCTCAATTTATGCCGCCGCTAAATGAAGGTACGCTGCTATATATGCCGTCGGCGCTGCCCGGCTATTCCGGAACGGATGCTCTGAAACTGATACAGATTGAAGACAGAATAATTAAAAGTTTTCCGGAAGTTAAAATGGTTACGGCGAAAGCAGGCAGGGCAGATACAGCTCTTGACCCCGCAGGACTAACGATGACAGAGACGGTAATAGATTTAACGAGACGCGCAGATTGGCCGAGCGGCATGACGGTGACAAAATTAATAAGCAAATTAAATAAAGCGCTTAACGTACCCGGGCTTGTAAATGTATGGACCATGCCGATTAAAAACAGAATAGAGATGACGTCTGCCGGACTCCGCACCCCTATTGGCATCAAAGTATACGGTTCAAACGTAAACAAGCTGCAGGGTATCTCTGAAAAAATAGCATCCGTTCTTTATATGGTAAAAGGAACGCAGAGCGCTTTTGCAAACAGGATAAATAACAGACCGTATATTGAAATAAGTCCTGATTACGTAAAAATGGGATTTTACGGCATAACGCTTAAAGAGATTGATGATGCGGTAGATGCGTCAATAGGCGGAAAAACCATTACCACGCTGTATAACGGGCTGGCTAGATTCCCTTTATCCGTGAGATATCCGTACAAATACAGAAATTCTTTATCTGCAATACGTAATATTTTAGTTAAAACTAAGAACGGTCCGTATGTGCCTTTAAAAGAAACAGCCCATGTAAAATATATTATCGGACCAGATTACGTCTCTTCGCAGGGAGGTATTCCGGATGATATTATAGATATAACATTGAATACTAAAAATATGGTAGGCTGGGTCAGAACTGCAAAAAAAATGATATCTAAAATGGTTCGTATTCCGGCGGGGTATCATATTGTTTTTTCAGGAGAATATAAATCGCTTCAGCGCGCCGATAAAAAGCTGCTGTTAATTATTCCTATTACGGTGATGATTATATTTTTACTGATTTATCTAAATTTTAAATCGGTTCCGCTGTCTCTTATAGTTATGCTGTCCGTACCTTTTGCTCTGATAGGAGGTTTTTTTTATGTTTATCTGCTTCATATAACGTTAAGTATCGCAGTATGGGTAGGTTTTATTGCGCTTATCGGCGTTTCTACGGAGATAGGAATGGTTATGATAACCGTTTTAGACGGTTTATTTAAAGAACATGAGGCGGCGGAAGTAAATATTCTAGAAAATTTAGAGAATACTGCAAGTTCAGAAAATACAGGCAGCAATTTTACTCCTATTCATGGAGGCGAGGCCGACGGTCAGTCCGGCACGCCGAGCATAAAACTTACGCAAAAACAAAGCGCGTTTATCGGCAAGGAGAAAAAAGACGGAGCAAATTATAAAAAGCTAAACAGACAGGATATAGAAGACATTAGTCTTAACGGAGCAATAAAACGGCTAAGGCCGGTCGTTATGACGTCATTTGCTATAATTTTCGGTCTGCTGCCGGCAATGTTCGCTTACGGCACTGGAGCACGGACGACAAAATTTATTGCCGCCCCTATGATTGGAGGAATGATTACTTCAACTGTATTAAATTTATTAATGCTGCCTATTATTTATTCTATGTGGAAACAATATGAAATTAAGAAGAAGGAAAAAAACAGATAAAAAATATATGTCTAAACGATTTAAAAATATCAGTTAAAATAAAATTGTATAAAATACTTGATATTTTAATATAGAAATGGCACAAAATAAAGAAAGTGCAAGCTGTAATTTATTTAAAATTATCGTTCGATAAATAAATGCAATGCAATACAATATAGGGGAATGCGATATCAATTATTACAAAACCGTAACAAAACTTTAACAAATGTTTAACAATTTTGAAATAAAATCTTAATATTGATATGATAATATATACTAAATGTATATATTATATTGACAATAAAAAAATTTATAAAATAAGTTTAATTGATAATTAAAATATAAAAACTGACTATTTAATTAATATTTTTATTAATATCAATAAGAACGTGTTAATTTTTTAATTGAGAGCGAAACGAAAGCGGATAAAATTTTATGAAATTAAAAAAAATTAATAAAAAGATAATTATTATATTTTCGGCAATATTATTGTTTAGCTTTATTTTTAGCGGCTGTGCATATTATGTTAAACCCACTCCGCCGCCTCTGACTATATCTGAAATAATTAAGTTATGTAAAGAACGGGTATTGAATAGAACAATAATAAAAAAGCTCAGAGCCTCTCATGAAGTGTTTTATTTAACTGCAAGAGAAATAATTAAACTTCATAAAGACGGAATAAGTACAGAGGTACTCGAATATATGCTGAGAACAGGCATACGGAAAAAACAGCATCAGGCATTACAAAGGGGTTATCAGTTGGGACCGCATTACTGGATGTGGCAGGACTGGCAATGGGCACCTTTTGCTCCATATCCTTATTTTTATCCATATTAATTATTAGTCAGATTTAGCTTGTTTAAAAAATCTCTATTATATATTATTGCGTTATATGTTATGTTCTTGCTTAATTAATACAGATAAGATTAATAACTTTAGCGGTGCTGTTTTGTTTTGTATATAATATAATTTTAAATCAGTGGAGGAGAGTAGTGATTTCAGTGTATTGCGTACAGCGATGCTATGTATTTTGCTATTAATTGCGATGATTAAAAAAAATATTTTAATTTTAGCTGTATTATTTTTGATAATAGTAGCGGGCATCATTTTTTTTATTAAAATAGGCAAAAATGCCGATGCAGGAATTCTTATAAATAAAATTAACAAAAAAATATTAAAACCGGTTAATATTTCAAAAACCAATTATAAGGATTATATTTTTAAGCTTCCCACAGGCAGATTTATATCTCCCGCAGGGTTATTAAATAAAACCCCTAATTTTTCTACAAATGTTGTAACTCATGGTAAATATATAGCTGTTGTGGCAAATGGAGCAACTTTTTTTCAGACTATTACAATATATAATAGAAAAACTCTCAAAGAAGTATCTCAATACAGAGCGTATAAAGAAAAAAAATTTAAAAAAAGAAGATTTAAAAAATTTAAAAAAATAATCTATAATCCTAAAAAAGCGCATCATTCAAGTTTAAATAAAGCATTCAGCCAGATGGTATATGCAAAAAATAAAAATCAGGATCTTTATCAGGGAATCGACTTTGCGTCAAACGGTATTCTTTATGCAGCAGGCGGCGGAGTGAATGACGTTATTGCGCTTAAGGTCGGAAAAAACGGTAAATTACGAGTAATAAAAAAATATTACTTACAATGGCAGCTGTTTCCTAAGAATCAATATCCGTACCAATATCAGGGGCATCAATATCATAAACCTTATCCCTTGCATTCCGACCGTCCAAGCACATCGATAGATACTGTTTCTTATAAGCATCGGCATAAATCTTATCTGTTTTATCCTGACAGCATAGCAGTTTCAAAAAACAATAAAGATTTATATGTTACGGGTTTGCTTTCAAATTCCGTTGCTAAAATTAATTTAAAAACAGGGAAAACGAGTTATGCAAATGCAGGTTCTTATCCTTTTGATATAATACTGGCAGACCATGGCAAAAGACTGATAGTTTCCGACTGGGGTTCCGATAGCATAACAGTATTAAATGCGATTAATTTAAAACCTGTCGGAAAAATTTTAGTCGGCAAAAAATTGTCGCCTTTAAGCTATTCACCCGGTGTCAATCCAACAGGATTAATAGGGCTAACAGGTACGCCGTATGTATTTGTAACTGATTCAAATAATGATAAAATTTTTGAATTTAATACGCAAAATTTAAAAGTTGTACGTATATTTAACGATGCGCCTTATCCGCATGCTCCTTACGGCAGTTATCCCGACGGCGCGGCTCTTTATAACGGCTTCTTATATGTAGTAAATGCCGGTAATAACGATATAAGCGTTTTTAACATAAAAACGGGAAAGCAGGCTGGATTAATTCCTACCGCATGGTATCCTACTTCTATAATTATCAACAAAGGCAATATTTATGTTACTGATGCCAAAGGGTTAGGAAGCGGTCCCAATGTTCATTTCCAGTGGGTCGGCGATATGATGGAAGGAGCTGTTGAAAAAATATCTATAAATAAAGTTATGCCGCAGCTTAAATTTTGGACAAAAGTTGCTTTGCAAGATGATTTGTTCAGTCTGGCCCAAAGAGAAAAAAGAAAACTTGCCGATGAAAAAATTGATAAATTTTTGAGGAAACATATAAAACATGTAGTATTTATCCTTCGTGAAAATAAAACATTCGATGAAGACTTAGGTGATTACTCAAGAGCAGGGAAATGGGCAGATCCTCATTTAGACTTGTATAATAAAAAAGAACTGCCTAATTTATATAAGCTGGCAAACGAATACGGATTGTTTGTCAATTTTGATGCCGATGGCGAAGTTACTGCCCAGGGGCATCAATGGACTACCGGAGCATCCGATTCCGATTTTGTTCAAAGAACATGGCCGCAGTACTATTCCGGCAGAGGATTGGTAGGCAATCCGGGATGGACGCAGCCGTTAAGACCGCTGAATTTAAAAGACCATTATAAATATATGCCTATTTACGATAGTTTATTAAAATTAAAACACTGGTCTAATCCGTGGATAAGCTATCCTTACGGACTATATATATACAACGATATGTTAAAGCATAATACGTCTTTTGAGGTTTTCGGCGAATTTGTTTCACGTAACAGAATAGGAAATATTTTACCTGCTATGGAAAAACATATTGATTTATCTTCTTACGGATGGGACAGATTTATTCTTGATACCCAGAGGGCTAAAGTCTTTTTAAATTTTGCTAAGAAGAAAATAAAGCATCATAAATTTCCGTCTTTTGTTTATATATGGCTTCCCGATGACCATACGGCAGGCAGCAGACCCTGTTATTATACGCCGGATTATTATGTTGCGAATAACGATTATGCGACCGGCGAAATAGTTGACTATTTATCCCATTCTCCAATATGGAAAAATACGCTCGTATTTATTACCGAAGACGATGCTCAATCAGGAGCAGACCATATAAACGCTCACAGGACTTTTGCAGTTATGATTTCGCCATGGGTAAAAAAAGGAGTATTAATAAAGAAATTTTATTCACAAATAAGTATAGTTAAGACAATAGAAGCTATTTTTAAAATTCCTCCTATGTCTCAATGGGATGCCAACACTCCAGTTATAAATACAGGTTGGACTAATAAACCAAATATGAAACCCTACAATGCTGTTAAGATGCAGGTTAAACCAGCGCTTAATCCCGGAATATGCAAAAGCTATATAGATCAGATGCGTTTAAAATTAGGAAAAGCAGGTTTATGGGAAGTTCCCACAAATATTAATAATAAAAATATAGATAATAATAAACAATTAAGAAGGGTGAAGAGGACAAATAATAACAGCGCAGAATATTATTCTCCGACTTCATTATTAAAAATAAGCGGACCGGAACAATTTAAACAGGAATGGATTGCATCCAAGGGGTTAAAATCATATGAAAAAGTTATAGCGTACATAAAAAAATTAGCGAAAAAAGAAGGGGCTCCAATCGGCGATATTTTAGCGGGAGCAAGCCCGGATTAAAATGATTTGTACTATGATTATGATATTGTAAAATAAAAAAATATAAATAGTTACTATCTGTCTGTATGCTTATCTATCAAATAATAAAATTCAAATGTTAATAAAAAAACAGAAATAAAATGGTATAAGAAAATCTAAAATTTAAAAAAAGTCAAGAATTTCTAAAACTAAAAAAATCTAATTTATTGTTGTCTCATTTTATAATACTATTATTTTAATTGTTGCAAAAATTTAATATTTCCTTAAGAATGTTATAACAATTTTTTGTTGTAATATTGTCCAATTATATAAATAATATATTCAAACAGTTGGAAAATTATTAAATAATTAATATAATATGTTACAAAATTTTCACAAAATCTTAACCCTATCGTAATAATAATTATGTTTAAATATATTTAACACAGTAAGTGTTATATTTGCTTCTCCTTTCGTTTGCATATTTGTGTTTAGTGAAGTAAGCACAAATATGCAAATGTTTTTTTACAAGCAAAAATTTCCTGTAATTAACCTATATTTTACCGCTTAATACTTAATATAAGTATAGCCGCGCATTTTTTTGTCTAAAATTCATTCTGCATCTCTCTGAATAATCATAATCAGTATTTGCAAAATTATAAGTAACTGATTTTTTATTTATATCGTTTTCTCAGAACGGTTGCATTCGATTAATTTTTAATATTTTATTTATTTTGTGACACAATAATTTTAGTTTTGCCGTAATTGTAGGATAAAATCCATAAAAACGACAGATAGCTTCCAAAGATTTCCAAGATGTATATAAAACCGCCTGTCCAAAAAAATAAAAGTCTTGCCAAAAAATTTAAAAGAAATGAGCGCCAAAATATACCCCACCACAAACGTATCGCAATATTCCATGTCAGCGGCATATTTAAAATATTGCCGCTATGTTCTATGGAAAAATTGGATTCTCCGCCGTTATAATAAAAACTTTTTTTAAATATGTTTGCTTTGAATAGCCATACGCCGAAAACAAACATAGAGATAAAAAAAATTAAAAGAAACGGGATTAATAGCATTATTTTAGCATCATGCATAGGTAGATGCCTAAAATGATTTTTTAGTATTTCGGCAAATGTATAGCCTCTTTTTGTTCCGAAAATAAATTGCCCTGCAATAAGTAAAATAGTGCCGATAAATACCATAAACAGCCATAACTTCCAGGTATACCTCCACCATAAATGCAAAGCCGGATAAACAAATTTTTTAATATTTTCAATATTCATAATAAACAATGAACTCCTTGCAGATTTTTTGTTTTTTTATTTTTCTCTATTGTAATTATAAAAATGAATATTGTCAAATTTACAATAAAATTATTTGATATAATAAAATATACTATGTTAAATTATATCGCACTTATATTTATTAATATTAATCCTTTTTTTGGCGGCAGGCTGCTTGCTGTTTCCTATATAACATTTATGGGGCTTAATCCGCTTTTATCTGTTTTTGTTATAATAATTTCCGATATCAGCATATGTATTACAGGTTTTTATTTTGCCCAGTATTTAAGAAAACTTAAATTTTTTAATAAAAGGCTGAGTAAGATTGACGATAAATGGGTAAGAAACGGCGCGTACGTCGGCTTTTTTGTCGGGCAGTTTTTTATAGGAACTTTTTTTGTATCTTTAATTTTAGGATTAATAAAACATAAAGGCAATAATATAGTATTTTTTTACATACCGCTAATAACAAGCGTTATTTTATATACTATTGTCTATTATTATTTAAGCTCCGACGGCATAGACCTTATAAAATACTTTTTATTGTATAGGTAAAATAATTCATTCTGCATAATCCGGCTAATATAAACTCTCTTTCCTTGAGAAAATTATATAATATTAGCAGATACGGAAAATAATTTAGTTTTACAGATAGCAGAAGCTATTTTTACAATGAATTATTTAAGTTTTTCCCAAAATTTATATTTTAATCAATAGCTGTTTTCAAGCAGTTTTAAAATCCCTTTCTCGTTAATTTCCGCAGGATTATTATCTATAGCAAAGCCCAAAGTAGTAAAAGCTTCTTTTGCAATTTTTTGAAGCTTGTCTTTTTCTACGCCGAGGTCTTTAAGCTTAATGTTAAGATTTAAGGCTGTAAGTATTTCCCCTGTTTTTTCTATCAAAGACATTGCGTATTCATCATCGTTTTTACCCGCTCTTTTAATTCCAAAATGATGCGCTATAAGTATATAATCGTTTTTACAAGCATTCAAATTATATTTCATCGATTCAAGCGCAAGTGCGGCAAGCCCTGCACCGTGCGCTATATTAGGATAATTTCCGGATACCGGATGCTCCATTGCGTGCATTATGCCGACGCCTGAGATATCTATAGCAAGCCCCGCAAGCGCCGAAGCGAGCGCCATATAACCTCTTGCTTGCATATTATCCGGTTCGCTGTATGCTTTAATCAAATTATCCTTTAAAAGATAAAAGGCCTGCATGCAGTATGCCGAAGAAAACTCGTTTTTTGCTTTTCCGGTAAATGCTTCAAAAATATGGACAAAAACGTCAAAACCCGTCGCTGCCGTAACATACGGCGGCATTGACGAAGTAATTTCAGGATCTATTATAGCCTCTTTAGGATACATACATTCATAACCGAAACCTGGTTTTTCGCCAGTCGCAGGATTAGTCATAACCGAATATCTGTTCACCTCGCTTCCGGTTCCTGAAGTTGAAACTATAGTCATAACCGGAATTGCATCATTAGCAGGAGTTTTTAAGTATTCCCATACAGGAATATCCCCTTTTGCCGCAACTGCTATTGCCTTTGCCGAGTCAAGCGGACTTCCGCCGCCAAGACCTATTATGAGGCCTACGCTTTTTTGCTTTGCGATTTTTGCGGCGTCGTCAATTTCCGGTGCAGTAGGGTTAGGAGTTATACCGTCGTAAACAGCTGCCGTTATACCTGATTCTTTTAAAATTTTTAGCAGTTTATCTAATGTTCCAGTTTTTTGCATTGAATTTTTTCCGGTAATTATTAATACGTTATCCGAATATTTCTTGGCTATAGTTCCTGCTTGAGCAAGCATGCCGGTTCCAAAATGTATTTTTACCGGATTGTAAATAGTAAAAGATTTCATAAGGTTGCCTCTTTATTATATTATAATGTAATAGTGAGATTAAATATTGCCAAATAAACTTTAATTATTATATCACATGTTATAATGTATCTAAAGATTTTTCAGAGCAGAAATTCGGCTTTCCGATACATTTTTATCTTTTCCGGTTATTATTTTAAATTGTAACAAAAATTTAATATATCTGTAATAAGATTGTAATAATCTTTTGTTATACTCCTGTATATGCTATACTCTCTCAATATCTAAAGAATATTTTTCTTTTGTGTTTTAGATATTATAAATCTCATTAAATAACATTAATTAAGTTGAGAGGAGAGGGTATGAACACAGTTAGCAGGATAGAAAAGCGAAGAAGGCTTAATCAGCCAAGTCTTAACCGAAAATCCATATTTTATATTTTAGTTTTTGGATTTTTCGCAGTTCTAAGTTTTGCGGTATTGCAGATAAAAACGTCTTACGCATCGGGGCAATCGGCATTAACGGGAGGAAACGTCAATCTTTATGAAAATAGCGCAACCGGCGAAGTGTTTTTAAAAAAGGGTGACGGAAGAGTTAAGATAGGAAAAAAAATGATGGATAAACTCTTTAAAACCAAAAGCGCCGATTCTTCGGCTATACCGTCCATGCCGTCATGGCTAAAAAATATTCAGCTTCACGCTCTTATCTACATGGGATACGGCTATTTTACAAATACCGGTTTCAGCGGTCAGATGCAGCTTGAAGAGGAGCCGCCGGCGACCGGTAATAACGGATATAACGCTTTTAACGTCAACAGGGGATATTTAATATTTATTTATCAGCCGAATAAAAACTGGTTTTTAAAGATTACGCCTAATATAGTTAAAACGTCAAATTCCGGAATAACGGGAGGAAGCGAGTTTTACCGCCTTAAATACGCATTTGTGCAGTTTAACCATGTTTACAACGCCGGCGGGCTTACGACAAATATAAAAATAGGTCAGTTTCCGACTCCTATGGTAGCATGGGAAGACGGACTTTTAGGCTACCACTTTGTTGAAAGAACGCCATGGGGATTTTTAGGCGTAACGTCTACTCAGGCAGGTTTAGGCGTATCCGGCAAATTCAGAAATAACGGGAAGATATATTTAGCGTATAACGCCGGTATTTTTAACAATGCGGCGTTTCATAATTCTGAAGAAGCAGACCAGAAAAACCCTCAAATAAGGTTAAGCTATTATCCGTTCGGCGCATCTTCAAATTTAAACGGTTTAGGGGTAAGCGGATACTATTCGTGGGGAATGAACGACAGCAGTTTTGAGCCGTCCGTGTCGGATGCAAGTTCTTCAAATCTTCC
>JAKAQK010000001.1 GCA_021822625.1 bacterium
TCCGTGCCTTTATTTTTTACCGATTTAACATTTATAAAACCGTTATGCTCAAAAATAATTTTTTGGGATATTGCAAGTCCCAATCCCGTACCTTTTTCTTTAGTAGTAAAAAACGGTTCAAATAATTTATTAAAGTCTTTTTTGCTGATTCCTACTCCGTTATCTGAAAAAATTATTTTTATAAATTTTGGAATATTTCTTTCTGCATCAATTCTTGTAGTGATTTTGATAAATCCTTTGTTTTTATTCTGAATAGCCATAATAGCATTTTTTATTATATTCAAAAAAACTTGTTTTAAGGCATCCTCTGAAGCAAATATTTCCGGCAGACTTGGGTCAAATTCTTTAATAAATTTTATATTTTTTTCTGAATTGACTGCGGTCTCTATTTCAATGATTTCATTTATCACTTTGTTTACATTGAGCATTTCCGCATTTATTTTATGATTTTTGGATAATGACAACAAGTCTTCTATTAAAATATTAATTCTGTCTATCTCTTTGACAATTATTTCTGTAAACTGCGATAACTCTTTTAAGCTTTCAGGGAGAGAATCATGTTCTTCGATAATTTTTTTCTTCAAATATGAGGCGGAAGCCTTTACTCCTCCAAGCGGGTTTCTAATCTCATGGGAAATCTCGGCTATAAATCTTGAAAAATTTTGCAGCTTTTCTTCATTTTTAATAATATTGTCCATTTCTTTAAATCTAGTTATATCTTTCATAGATATAAGCACATAATATTTCTCATCATCATTAATTTTAGCTATTTCAACTATTATTGACCTCTTATTATTTTGCTTGTTATTTTTATAAAATTCAAAATCAAAATCAATAAAACCTTCACCAGTCTTCATAACTTCATTTATTTTAGCTATAATATATTTATTATTATGAAAAAACTGATTTACGTTTAAATGATTGGAATAAGAGAATGAATCCGAATATCCCGTGAGCTCCTGAGCGGCTATATTTAGAAATTCAACGGTTAATTCTTCATTAAAAAGAATTATTGAATAATTTATGTTATTTAAAATAAGTTTAAATTTAATATCCATAATTCTATCAAATTATTTGCTATATCAGAAGGATTGTATTTTCAGAGATAAATTAACAAGATTAAAATATTCTATCATTAAAAATTTTAAAATATTCTGTTTAATTCGCCGTTTTATTTACTTGGTATTATTCTTTAATTTATTAACTGTTTGTATTTTATCATTATTTTTATACATTTATACATAATAAATTATACATAAAAAATCCATAAATTATACATAAAAAATCCTTCATGACTAAAAACAAATTTAACAATGTTTTTTTAGAAGCCATGAAGGATTAAATAATAAATTAGCGTTGTTAATTGTAAGTATTGTTTCTTAAATTATTTTACTTACAGATTATAACCTGATTCATCATGCTGAGTGATATCGAGCCCCATAGCTTCTTCCTCCTTACTCACTCTTAAGCCCATAAATTTATCTATAAGTTTAAATATAATAAAACTCATTATAAAAGAATAACCTGCGACAGATACAATGGTTATTAATTGAATGACGACCTGATAAGGATTACCGTAAAATAAACCGCTGTGTCCCGGGTTTATCAGCGGGTCTGCAAATAATCCCGTCGCAAGAGCTCCCCATGCTCCGCCGATTGCGTGGACATTAAAGGCATCCAGAGCATCATCGTAACCAAGTTTAGGTTTTACAAAAACTACCATAGAATAGCATAAAACACCGACTACGAGTCCTATAATAATGGATGCAAGCGGGTTAACAAAACCTGAAGCAGGCGTTATAGCAACAAGACCTGCAACCGCGCCGGAAATCATTCCAAGCGTAGTAGGCTTACCGCTGTGAATCCATTCTGCAACCATCCAGCTTATTGCAGCGGCAGCGGTAGCAGTATTTGTTACAAGAAAAGCAGATGCTGCCAAACCGTTAGCTTCTAACGCGCTACCGGCATTAAAACCAAACCACCCGAACCATAATAATGCGCCGCCCAAGATTGTATAAGCCAGCTGGTTAGGCTGAATAATATTTTCTTTCATATACCCTTTTCTTTTGCCGAGAACTAATGCGCCTGCTAGACCTGCAACACCGGAATTTATATGAACGACCGTTCCACCGGCAAAATCGAGCGCGCCCATATTATTAAATAACCCTCCTACGCCCCATACCGACTGCGCTACCGGAGCATAGACTACTGTGAGCCATATTATAGTAAAAACTACCCATGAAGAAAATTTTATTCTTTCCACTAATGAACCGCTGATAAGCGCAACCGTGATTATAGCGAACATTAATTGAAACATAACGTAAATAAAAGAAGGAATAGTGCCGTTATATCTAGAATGCTGATTTACACTCATGGCAGCCAATCCTAAATACTTAAGATTACCTATAATCCCAAGGAAAGCATCCGGTCCGAACGCTATGGAATAACCCCATAATATCCAAATAACACTTACCGTGCATATCGTAATAAAACTTAGCGATATAGTATTCAGCACGTTCTTTTTCCTGACCATACCGCCGTAATAAAACCCCAATGCCGGCGTCATTATAAGCACAAGCGCCGAAGAAGCCAGTACCCACGCTATATTTCCGGGAACAAACTTTGGCACCTTCGTAGTCGCTGCAAATACCGGTGTAACCCAGGCAAAGAGAACTAAAAACAGCCCTCCGAAAACTGTTAAAATTCCGTTAATTTTTCTCATAATTATTCTCCAGATTATATAATTGTATTTTTCAAACTATAATCATAATGATAATCATCATAATTGTAAAATATACAAAACTAAATTGCCGATTCTCCTTTTTCGCCGGTTCTAATTCTTATAGCTTCTTCGACTGGAGAAATAAATATCTTTCCGTCTCCGATATTTCCTGTTTTTGCAGATTTCTCAACAGCTTCAACTATTTCGGAAACTATCTCGTCAGACGATATTATCTCAAGTTTTGTTTTAGGAACAAAATCGACCCTGTATTCAGCTCCCCTATATAATTCCGTATGTCCTTTCTGCCTTCCAAAACCTTTAACCTCAGTCACTGTTATACCGTGAATCCCGATTTTATTTAACGCCTCTTTGACATCGTCAAGTTTGAACGGCTTAATTATTGCCTCAATTTTTTTCATTTTTTTCACCCCCTCCATTTTAAAAATTTATAATATCATGCTATAAACATATAAAACTTAGTTAAAATCATATTATGTTAAAATTACTGCAGATTACTGCAGAAAATTAAATTATAACTGCCTAAAAACTATACAGGACCATAAAATTTACAGTATTCTGTTCGCTGTGGTTTTTGGTTAATCCTGCATAAACATGATGATTATCCGATTGATGCTCAAACTCAAGTCTAAACTGAGTGCTTTTAAATAATGCGTCAGAAGGCTGATAAGCGAACGTAAGGGTAGTATCTAAATAAGTATTTGATACTCCGGGGGTGCTTGTAGCTTCCCACATGCCGTTGGGGTCTAATGCCAGCGTTTCCCTTAATGTTTCTCCGAACATTCCTATTGAATAATTTTTCTGATGATGTATATAGACCGCTGCACCGCTAAAATGAGACTTATCGTATGTAGAAGCAGAAGTCTGGATTAAAGAAGGATATACAACTTCAGATGGAGATACGCCGTTTGAACTTAAAACATCGCTGTTAATTCCTCCTCCAAGACCTACTTCGTAATCAGCCACAAACGACCAGTCGCTGTCTGGGCTGTACTGAGCGTCTATATAGCTGTAAAAAGATTTATTCAGATCGTCTTGATACAATGAATTATTTGCTACAAAATAACTGTTTGCTCCATAGATGAATCCGCCGTTAAAGGTCAGGACGCTCACCGGCGTATAAGACTCGTTTAATTCTATTACCGGCAGATTGTCAATGGGCACTGCCGCATTATCGGTATTAGCAATACCCAATGTTGAAGTAAGCTGCGGAACAAAATTATACGTAAAAAATATGCCGGTTAGTGTTGAAGGTTCGGCATCGTCTAATAATGAATATGTATCATTCCAGTTTCTGATAGGATTGAAATTTTCAAAACCCAACAGTTCTTTTTCTTTGCCTATATGTATATCAAGACCGCTTCCGACCGGCAAATTTATGTTTATATAAGCCTGCCTCACGTCGTAAGGGGTTCTGTCCTGCACAGACTGCGTAAAGTAGGATAAATTGCCGTAATATGCTTTATAAGACTGGATATTCTGCCCGAAATCCAATGAAATATGAAAGCCCACGCCATACGGATTAGAATCTGTTCCCGGAGAACGTCTCAATGTAATATCGGCATTATTAACCGCAAAACCGTCGGGCTGCCAATTATCGCCATAATTGCCGTTATAGGCGTTCGGTTTAGCAAGGTTATATGTGTAAGAAGCTATCAATGTACCAAGAAGCTGGATGTTTGAAAAATAGGAATTTGAACTTTTCTGTTTTGCTTTTAGTTCATTTAATTCTTTAGAAATTTTATTCATTTTTAATGTAAGAGAGTTCACTGCCGCATCATCTGCATTACCGGATTCCGTTTTCTGAGCGTTCACGTTTTTAAAAACGCTGCCGGCTCCTGCAGGCATTGTTCCAATCGCAAAAGACCTTTTTGCGGCAACCGCTGAAACATAAAATACCGCAAATAAAACTAAAAGCATTAACTTTGTTGATATTAATGCCCTACCCGATTTACTGTTCTGCATTGTTCGGTTTTTTTTGAACTTATTATTCATGATACTAACTTTCATAACTGCCTCCCCTTAAAATTTTGTAAAATAACGGTCAATGTGATAGTTAAAAAAATATTTAATAAAAATAAAATTAAATAGAACAAAATGTAAATTAAATTAAATTAAATTCAATTAAAAAATTAAATTACCGCTATAAATTTATACGGTAAAATATATAAAATTAAGTCCTGCATAACTGCCTTTTATATCTTTGCAATAATAATGCCAAAATCTTTATTTCAAACAAATTTAAAAATAATTATTTGCAATATGTTGGTATTACTGATTGCATGGTTTGTTAGAGCGCTGCTCCGTATTAATGCTGCAACTTAAATACCGGCATAGAGGCAGGATTGAAAAAACAGAATAATATTAACAAGTTATTATTTGAAGAAATGAGAAAAAGTACGCTTCGGTTTATAATGAGCGCAATAACAGACTGTTTGAAAATAAATTCAGAATGGAGTAATAGCGCAGTTCTGCCTAATTTTTAATCAACACAAGTGCATAAATTTTAATCATTTTATATATTGATTAATTATTGAACAAATTTTGAGCAAAAAATATTGCTAAAATTGATGGGCAATAATTTTTAATTATAGTTATTGACTATAATTAATATAATTAACTCATTAATTTTATTGATTATTATTTGATATCGCTGCCGATATTATGAATATGATTATCTATATTAAGTAAAATTATACGATTATGAAGATTTCTGCGGGACATTCCTATTTTTTTAGCAGTATTTGAAATATTAAAATTATTTTCCTTCAATTTTGAGATTATATAATCTTTTTCAAACAATTCCTTTGCTTTTTTTAAAGAATTAATACCGATATATTTGCTTATTGTATTATCATCACGAGTATTATATCTGTAATTTGCTGAATCTGTAATATTAGAGTCCTCAGAATTGTTTAATTTATTTTCGCAATATTCTATGCCTATTTTTAATTCATTTGCAACGTCATCTTTTGTTATGTTACTGCCGCAATACATTATCGCAAATCTTTCTATAATATTTTTTAATTCCCTTACATTACCTTTCCATGAATAATTTTTAAAAAGTTCCACAGCATCGTCTTCAATAGTTATATATAATTTTTGTTTATTGTTGCGGTTAAATTTATCAATAAAATAATTAACAAGCATGGGTATATCTTCTTTTCTTTCCCTAAGCGGCGCAACAAAAAACGGTATAACATTAAGTCTAAAAAATAAATCGCTTCTAAAATTGCCCTTTTTTATCTCATCCTCAAGATTTTTATTTGTTGCAGCAATAATTCTAGTATTAACTTCTACTGTAGATTCCCCTCCAACACGCTGAAATTTATTATCCTGTAAAACCCTTAAAATTTTTGACTGCATTCTTAAACTCATATCGCCTATTTCATCAAGAAAAAGCGTTCCGCCGTCCGCAATCTCAAATTTGCCTTTTTTACGCGACAATGCACCTGTAAATGCCCCCTTTTCATAACCAAACAGTTCACTTTCAATTAAATCTTCAGGAACGGCAGCGCAATTAATGGCAATAAACGGTTCTTCTAATCTTAAACTGTTAAAATGCAGAGATTTTGCGACTAATTCTTTTCCTGTCCCGTTCTCTCCGGTGATTAAAATTGGGGCATCTGAAACTGCCGCTTTTAATATTTTATTTTTTAATTCTTTAATCTTATCGGAATTGCCTATTAATTCATCTTTATATCCGGGTATGCTTTCCGCCAGAACAATTTTTTTTTCGTTTAATTCATTAAATTTTATCGCATTTTCGACAGTTATAAGAACCCTTTCTAAAGAAAGCGGCTTTTCTATAAAATCATAGGCTCCGATTTTTATTGTTTTAATTGCAGTATCTATATCTGAATGTCCGGATATCATAATTACCGGAATATTTTTATTGATTTTAACCATAGAATTTAAAATAGCAGTACCGTCGCTATCAGGCAGCCAAATATCAAGCAATACCGCATTAGGCAATTTCTCTGAAAATGTTTTAAGTCCTTCTTCTCCAAATTCTTCGGAAATTACGCCGTAACCCTCGTCGATAAAAATCCCTTCAAGGGATTTTCTTATACTTTCTTCATCGTCTATTATAAGTATAGATTTCATGTTATTTTTATACCGTTTAATATCTTTTAATATTTTTTAATATTTTTTAATATCTTTTAATATTTTTTAGTATCGTTTAATATCTTTTCTTTTTTATATTAAATATTATTAACAAGTTTTATTTCAATAATAAACTCTGCGCCGCCGTCAGAAATATTATGGGCATATATTATCCCGTGATTTTCGGTAATAATATTTCTGGTTATAGCAAGCCCTAACCCCGTCCCGCCCCTTTTAGTGGAGAAATAAGGTTCAAATATATTCGGCAGATTTTCTTCTTCAATGCCTGAGCCGGTATCTGATATCTTTATTGTTACAATTTGTTTTTCCTGATTAAAAAACGTTTCCGCTTTAATAAAATTAGTTTCTTTTTCGCGTATACGCTTTCGATTGGTATTTATGCTATATACCGCATTGTCAAGAATGTTTATTATAGCCCTTTTAAGCTGCAATTTATCTATATAAACCGGCGGCAAAGCCCCGCTTATATTATTATGAATAAATTGTATATTTTTATGCGCGTTTTTATAAAAAGAAAAAGATTCTTCTATTAACAAACTTACATCGGCATAATTAAAATTAGCCTTCGGCAGTCTGGCGTACAAAGAAAACTCATCTACAAGACCTTTTAAATCATCAACTTCTTTAATTATAATATCGATAGAATCGTTGAAAATTTTATTATCATACTCTAATTTATCTCCGAATTTTCTTTTCAATCTCTGGGCGGATAATTTTATCGGCGTTAACGGGTTTTTTATTTCATGCGCAATTCTCTTTGCAACCTCTTCCCATGCGGCAATTCTCTGAGCCTTCATCATATCTGTGGTATCATTAATAACTATGATAAATCCTATATAAGAATCTTTTTCATCTTTCATTACCGTAACATTAACAATGTAAACATGCAATCTGCCGTTCGTATTTAATTTCATTTCTTTTGTAATACTTTCTTCTTTATTGTTTTTAGCGAGATTTTTTATTATTTCCCTTATCTCGGAAAAAGTAACCTTGCTGAAAACGTCTTTATAATTTTTATTTGCTACTTCCTGAAAATTTACCTGAAACATATATTCTGCCGCATTGTTTATTGTTTTAATCTTTCCGGATGAGTCGATACTAATAACGCCGGTGCCTATATTTTTTAAAATAATTTCTGTATATTTTCTTCTTCGTTCAATTTCGGCATTGATATTTTTAAGATTCAGATTAGCGTTTTCGATGATTTCTTTATTCTTTTTAATGTCCTTAGCCATATTATTAAATGAAGTTATAAGCATACCTATCTCATCGTCGGAGCCCGAATTAATATTTACGTCTAACTCGCCTGAAGCTATTTTTTCAGTTCCCTTTACAAGATTTATTATCGGTTCCGTTATTTTTTTGGAAAGATAAAATCCAACCCATATAGAAATAAACAGAATAAGGAGAGTAAAAGTTGAAAATAAGATAAAATATGTTGTCTCTATGGGATTTTTTAAGAATCCGACTTGCCAATATTCTGCATAAAAATGTTTTATATAGCCAGCCATTTTATTTATTTTATCTATTTTATCTATTTTATTAATAGAAATTGAATTAGCTGAATGGGCGGAATGGCGCAAAATAGGCTTATATATCTTAATATTATTATTGCCATGCTTATGAGTATCATAGAACTTTGCTATTTTTAGCGCATATCCCATAGTTTTTTTAATGCCTGGAACATACCATTTATTAATTCCGTTAGCAAAAAATCCAGCGGCAATGATAACCGCAAACATAAAAAAGGAAGGAATAAGACTGACCAGCACAAATAACGCAACAAGTTTGGAACGCAATTTCGAACCGAGCGCATTTTTTCGTTTGTCTAAAAAGAGTTTTATAATATTTCTTACAATTAAAAACAGCATTAAAAGGAATAAAATTACCGTTATATTAATATATGCGTAAACGATAATTTTTGAGGTTATAGAAACGTCGGCAAAAGAAAGCATTCTTGTTTCTAAAAAAGTAGAAGCAATAACTAAAAAGAGCCCTATAAATATAAGAATTATTTCTCTTTTGATACGCATTTTTTCTACAGGCAGTTTATTTTTATTTTTCATTAGCGATAATAATATTTATAAAAATAATACAGTTTATATTGGCTATTTTTTATTAAGTTTTTAAAAATGTTTTATAAATTTTATTTTATGCGACTTGCCAAATGGGCTGTTTTATAATAAAATGTAAATGTCGGGTGTATACCGTTATATCGCTGCATAATTGCAAGAGTAGCGCAAATATAGCGGCGGCAATGTGAATGTAAATCATGTAAATACAAATATTGCGTTGTTGTATAATTGCCGGTCATTTAATAATTATACAACATTTAACAGATACAATAAATAAATCATAATATCTGCTTTGCCCGATAAATCTTACAAATCATAAGCGCATCAAATATATAAAATATGAGCGTAAGCCTAAATATAATTATATATAATTATAAGTTTAACGCATAATCAAAATGCCCATACATCCGCATATTAAAAAATTAAGATTTTAAGATAAGTTTTTAGATAAGCAAGACAAAACAATGCCAACAAAAAATAATATATAATAATACAGGGGTTTCATAGTTCAAATAAATGAAAATACTCGTCCTCGGCAGCGGAACATCAACAGGAGTGCCTTTAATAGGTTGTAACTGCGAAGTATGTACATCTGAAAATCCAAAAAATAAAAGATTAAGACCATCTATACTGCTCACGGAAAATAATGTCAACTGTCTCATAGATACGACGCCTGACTTAAGAGCTCAGGCGTTAAAATTTAATATTCTCAAGATAGACTTGGTATTATACACCCATACGCATGCCGACCATTTATTCGGTATTGATGATTTAAGAATGTTCAATTATATTAAAAAAGGGGCGATTCCTATATATGCGTCAGAAAAAGATATAGAAACTATAACAACAAGATTTGATTACATTTTTAAAAAAAAGACACAATCAAGCAAACCGGATTTGATACCAAATGTTATAATCGATAATAAAATTAATTTTAAAGGCATAGATATTCAATCTATCCCCGTTTTTCACGGCAACCAGTTAATAAACGGTTATAGAATTAAAGACTTAGCATATTTGACAGATATTTCAAAAATACCCGAAGAATCTTTTAAATTGCTGCAAGACATAAAAGTACTTATGATTGACGCTCTCAGATATAACGAACATCCTACACATTTGACCGTAGCTAAAGCTATTGAAATATCAAATATACTAAAGCCGAAGTTTACTTACCTGATGCATATGGGGCATAAAATTGAATACGAAAAACTGTCCGCCAGCCTGCCGCCAAATATTTTTCCGTCTTATGACGGTCTTACGTTTGAGATTTAGTCTGCGCAGCGTTTAGGTCATATAAAAATTTTAAACCTTTTATCGTCCATAAACCGTCAATTATTTTTAAGCCTTTCATTCTGCATTGAGCCGCGATAATACCGGACAATCCTCCGGTAAAAATAACTTTACACCCCGTTTTGTCATATTGCTTCTGAATTTCTTTTATAAAACCTTCTATCAGAAATATAGTGCCGTATAATAAGCCAGACTTTATTGCTTTAATTGTATTATCGCCTATTAATTGTATGGTATTGCCGCTATCAACATCGGTTTCGTTATCGCCGTCGTAATTATCATTATAATTTTCATTATTATTTTCGCTGAAACCGTTATTAACATTTTTATTTTCGCCGTTCGCGTTCAGTATGGCGTTTTGTTTACTGCGGTTTAATTCATTTATATTTATCAGCGGAAGCAATGCTGTTTTCTCATTAAGACACGCGGCAAGGGTTTTTATTCCGGGAAATATAACGCCCCCTTTAAAATTTCCGACTGCATCGACGATATCAATTTTTAATGCTGTTCCTATATCAACTATTATTTGAAACTCTTTACTTAAATGATATGCGTAGCTTGCATTGACAATGCGGTCTGCACCTAATTTCTCAGGATTTTCGACTATTAGATTAATACCCGTTTTTGAAAGCGAAGAAATAAAAATTGCATGACAATTTAACAGACTGCAAAACGATTTATAAAATTTATTTTGGGACGGAACTACCGAGGATATGCAAATATGTTCTATACCGCTTAAACTGATGCCGTCGTTAAAAAACAATCTGCTTAGCGCGTTGAAAATATCCCGTTCGGAACATATTTCAGAAGTCAAAATCCTATACGTCTTAAATATGTCTTTCTCTTCATCGTCATAATTGCCGCTAGAATTATTATAAACGCCGAGTACCGTATTTGTATTGCCGATATCGCAGGATAAAAACATAATATATTAAAAAACTATCAGACTATTATTTATTGGACTATTAAGACTTATTAAATAAATTAAGAAATAAATTATTAAACAAATTATGCGCTTATATCTTATATAATATATATTATTAATATTTCATTATGCGTGACAAGATATAATAATTAAATAATTATACAAGATAAAACAGCTGAAAAAGTCTAAACGCTTCAGGCAATTTTCAATATTAAACCTGCAATAAACCTGCAATAAACCTGCAATAATATATTTATTATAAATTATTAATAAGTTATAATAAGACGGTCAACTCGCCGGAAACTACTTTTTCCAATTCATTTTCTCCAGTCTTTAACAATAATGCTCCTTTAGAATCTATGCCGACAACCTGACCTTTAATCTTGTGATTTTCACTATTTATTTCCACATCTTTTCCTATCATTCCAAAATATTTTTGATAAGTTTGCAATATTGACGATAAACCGGTAGATAGGAATGTTTCATAATATTTCTCAAATTTATTAAGAAAACTTATGATCAGATTATTTCTGTTTATAAACAGGCCGTTTCCGTTTACTTGTCCAAGCTCATTTTTTCTTTCGATATATAAGGACGTAGCTATATTTTTTATATCTTCATAAATATCTTCTTCTTTGAGATTAACATTAATACCTATTCCTACAATAATATATTCTATAATATTGTTTTGAGTGCTCATTTCCGTCAAAATTCCAGAGACCTTTTTTGAATTTACTAAAATATCGTTAGGCCATTTAATTTGCGGCGTAATAGAGGAAATTTCTTTGATAGATTCCGCAGCCGCCGTTGCCGCCAAAATAGTCACGCCGTTAGCAGTTTCAGGGCTAAACTTGGGTTTTAATATAATGGACAGATATATATTGCATGCCTTAGGCGACGTCCATATTTTTCCGTTTCTGCCTTTGCCTTTATCCTGTGTATCGGCAATAACCACAGTACCGTTCTTAGCGCCTTTAACGGCAAGCTCCCTCGCCATTAAGTTCGTAGAACCTACTTTTTCTTCGTAAAATATATTTCTTCCTATAAAATTTGTTTTAAGATATTTTTTTATCTCAAAAATATCAATATAATCTAACTCATTAATGGTATTCATATGTTAAATTATCCTCCGCGATTAAGTTAAAATTTAAAGGGATCATACAACATTATACAAAATTTAAAGAATAATCAATCGGCTTGACGGCATTAGTCAGGGAACCCATAGAAATAAAATCGACTTTAGTTTCCTCGGCTATTTTTCTTAAATTTTTTATAGTAACATTTCCGGAGGCTTCCGTAACGGCATCTTTGCCGATAATTTTCACAGCCTTTTGCATTTCTGCGATACTCATATTATCAAGCATTATGATATCGGCACGTCCTTCTAATGCTTCGGCGACCTGCTCTATTGAACTTACTTCAATTTCTATTTTCTGATTAAATCCGGCGTTATAGCTTCTCACCATTTCTAATGCCTGCTTAATTCCGCCGGCAAGCTTTATGTGGTTATCTTTGATTAAAATACCGGACGACAGATTAAACCTGTGATTGTTCGCTCCGCCGACATTTACGGCATATTTTTGAATAGCGCGCAATCCGGGAAGCGTTTTTCTCGTATCAAGAACTTTTGTTTTTAAACCTGAAAGCTCGTTCGCCGCAAGATTAGACGCCGTCGCAATTCCTGAAAGGAATTGAAGAAAATTAAGCGCAGTCCTCTCGCCGTATAAAATAACATCGGATTTGGATTTAATAGAAATAATTTTTTGAAATTTTGTTATTTTTTCACCTTCTTCGGCAAAATAAGCAATTTCAAAATTATTTTTGTCTAACATATCAAAAACTAATGAAAAAATGGTTAAACCGCAAACAACGCCGTTTTCCTTTGTTATTACCTCACATTCAATCTGTGGATTACATTTGCTCGCAATAGCGTCCGTAGTAATGTCAGAACCTTTTATGTCTTCGGCTAATGCATTAGAAACTAAAGAAATTACCTGCTCGTCAAATATTTTCATTTTTAATTCTGTCGATTTCTTCTTTTATTAATTTTTCTGCAATATCAGGCAATATTTTTTTAATATTTTCAACTATCTCAGGCTGTATATCAGTTATTATATCATTTATTGATTTTTTTATATACTCATTTATTTTGCCGATAACTTCATCATTTATAAACTCCAATTTTACGTTACCTCCTCGACTAACTGCATTATTATTATCATTGTTAATATTATATAAAGAAATTTGCGCATCGTTCGTATTTTCCAATTCCGGTATTTCAATCAAGTTCAAATAATTCTGCTCGGCAGGAACTTCATAATCATTTTGTAAAGCGTTAGCATTATCATTATAATCTGTTTTATTTACGCCGCTGCCATCTGCAGTAGCGTCACGGTAATTTTCGCTGCCGCCGTTAACGGCGGCGCTGCCGGTTATAACCGTATTTTGCGCCTGTTCTGTAAAGACATAATTGTCATTAGAATTATCGGCGTTGCCGCTATTATCGTTATTATTCTCAACAAAATCGGCAATATCTCCGCTTTCATCGCGGTTAGATTCCTCAATATCGTAAATATCAGGCATATTTATGCTAAATCCTGTTTCTTCAGGTTTTTCCGTCTCCGGTTCAACAATATCTAATTCACCGGTACCGTCTGCTGTTATACTTTCTGTATTATTATTTGTGAAATTTAAACTGCGGCGGATATTATCGCCGTCGCCAATGTCATCATTTATAATAATTTTAGACATATACTCGTTAATTTTGTTTTCATCATTGTTAAAATTTTCTGATTTGGTCGCAGGAGCATCGGCATGTAAGGCGCTATTAGCTTGTCTCATATTACCGTTTAATATTTCCCGTCCTTCGTCATTATTATCATTATCGACCTGTTCTATTTTAATATTTTTAACGCTTTCCAGTTCGTAAGGGACAACCTCCGATATGCCTATCTCGTCTGCAATACTGCTATTGCAGGATATATCGCTGCTTGCGGCGCCAAGGCTTTCCGAACCGGTTAGCGTGTCGCTGCTTGCGTTTGCGGGCGTAGATTGCGTAATATTAATAAAGTTGCTATCCGTAATATCTGTTTTTGACGTATTGACTACTGTACCGGTATGGCTGTTTTGGTCAGAAACAGCATCGGAGATTTTATTGTAATCATTATTAATATCAGCTGCTGCATTTTTATGAACATTATTTTTTTCATTTTCTTTATCTAATTTTTGAAATTCTTTAAAAATTTTATCATCTTTAAAAAGATTCTCAAACGCTTCGCTTAATTCTGCGGAATCCTGCTCCTGTTCGGAATCTGAATCGGAATTTGACGGAATATTATCGTTTTTTGCGATATTTTCCGCGAGATTATCTTCCGATTGTTCGACCGCAATATTTTGAATATTTTGATGTTGAGTATTTTCAACTTTTTCATGTTTTTTCTCAAATTCTGCAATATCATAAATTTTATCTTCATCAATATTTAAACCTAAAGACCTCTTTATTTTATTAATAAAGGTTTCTTTATCAAAAGGTCTGTATATAAATCCTGTTAAACCCGCTTCAACAAACAATTCCCGTTCTTTATTAGGCAGATCGGACGGCGCAGCCAGCAAAACAGGAATATTGGAATACAACCTATTATTTTTAATCTCTTTTATTATATTATAGCTGCTTGCATTGCTTATATTATAATTAATAATAATAATGGACGGAAGACTATTGTTAAGAATTGCCGTTGTTGAAGAACCGTCATAGAGGGGAACTATTTTAAATTCTGAATTATTTAAAAAAATCATAGATACGGTTTTTTGCATTGCATCGCTGTCATCAACGTACAATACTTCGTAAGGCATCGGCATAACAACTCCTCCTTAAAAATCAAAGCTTTAAATTAAAGCGTAATTTTGGTATAATCGTAAAATTGACTGTTGTATGAAGCAATAGTTTTTATTAATTTATAATCATAATTTTAATATTATTATTATAAGTAGTCAATAATTTATTATTATATACTAAAATTAATTAATTTAATTTTTATTATAATAATCTTAAATAGAACGGCTAATTTAATCAATTATCTTTTTAACATGCGGGTATATATATTATATATAAATTATGTCTTTAATAAACAGATACATATTTAAACAATTTTTCCCGCCTTTTATTTTCGGACTTATTATATTTACTTTCAGCATAATTACCAACAGAATTTTAATGCTGACGGAAATGGTAATCAATAAAGGCGTCAGCATTACTTCCGTCGTAAAATTAGCCAGCCTGACGCTGCCTGATTTTATGATAATAACGCTGCCTATTTCATTTTTGCTCGCAGTTTTAGTAGTATTCGGCAAAATGACCCAGTCAAATGAAATAATGGCGCTGAAGGCTTCCGGCGTCAATATATGGCAATTAACAAAGCCTGCCCTGCTATTTTCTTTAATACCGCTAATTGCTTCACTTTTTTTTTCTTTTTATATGGCTCCGAGATTTAATTATTTCTTTAGGGTGTTGGCTGTTAAGGAAATAAAAAAAGCGGTGCTTTCCGCATTAAAAAAAAATTCATTTTCTAATAAATTAGGTAAATATAAAATATTTATAAAGCATGTAAGTCCTTCAAAATCTTCAATTAAAGGTATTTTTATATTATATAAGATTAAAAATAACTCTATGGTTTTAATAGCTAACAAGGGAGATATTGTTTACAATAAAAAAAGAAATTTAATTTCTTTTTATTTAAAAGATGGACAGATTCAAAAAAAATATAGATCTAAAAAAAATTTCTGGATACTAAATTTTAAAACTTATAAAATAAACATCAAACTAAAAGGGCTTTCGTTCCCTTCCAAAAATAATTCAGTGCATTTTATGACTATCTCACAGCTAATTTACAAATATGATTCTGCAAGCAATAAAAATCATATTAAAAATATTTATTTAATATATATACTTAAAAAAATTGCGATACCTATTGCGGTAATTTTTTTCGTGTTTATCGGCTTGCCCCTGGCTATGCTGTCGGAGAAAAGGAGCTTATTTATGGCTATATTTTATACTATAGCAATTGTCGTTATATATTACATTTTATTTACTTCAGGATTGTATCTGTCAATTAAAACAGGTTTTAATCCGATTATAGGAGTTTTTGGGGCAGATATAATTCTATTTGCAACGGGCGCTATATTATATATAAAGGCATCGGCAAAATGAAAATACTAAGAAATTATCTGCTTAAAGAATTTTTTAAGGTATTATCTATCTCAATAATCTCTTTGTCCTCTTTCTATATAATTGTTGATTTTATATCTAATGTTGGCGCATTTACAAAACATTCTCCTAATTTCAGCTATATTATTCTTTATTTCATTCTAAAACTGCCCGAGATAATATATAGGATTTTGCCTTTATCAATTTTATTATCGACAATGCTGATAATAATCTCATTTAATAAAAATAATGAAATTACCGCTATAAAGTCTTCCGGCATAAGTATGCTGAAATTTACATTTCCGCTAATAATAACTGCATTGGGACTGTCAATTTTTTCTTTTGTGCTCTCAAATTTTATAGCGGTAAAAACAAATATCGAAAGAAGAATAGTTATGCAAAAATATATAAACAAAAATAATAACTACAGCGTAAAATCAATATATAAATTTAAAACTAAGGATATAGCTATACATTACCAAAAATATATCATAACTGCAAAAGTTTTAAATATTTCTGAAAAAGAATTAATGGGGTTGAGCGTATATAAATTTAACAATAAATTTAAACTTATTAAAAGATATAGCGCCAAAAACGGATACTTCGTTCACAACAAATTAATAATGGACGATGTGATAATAAATAATTTTAATAAAAATCAGCATTACCCATCGTTTGCTAAAATTGTTAAAACAACGAGTCTTCCTATAAAACTCAGCATTAATTTTTTCAAATCATACGACTTAAAATCGGAATTTTTATCAATATTTAATCTTTTTAAGATGTTAAAGGTTGCGAACAAAACAGACTCAAATTTAAATCTAATAAAAACGTTTATGTATTCAAAATTTGCGTTTCCTTTAATAAATTTAATGCTGGTTCTTATCGGAATATCTATAGGTATAATTATAGGCAAAAAATCCGGCACTTCCGCCGCTATCGGTATCAGCATTATTTTAGCATTTGGTTACTGGATAATAAATTCAATTGCGGTATCTTTAGGAATGAGTTCACAGCTAAATCCTATCTTAGCGGCATTTATGGCAGATTTGTCTTTCCTATTTATTGCAATATACCTTATCTCAGATCTGGATTAATACAATTTTTTTATCAAATAAATCATTAACGCGGCGGGATGCAATAATATGTATCCTGCCGCGATGCTATATATAGTAAGAAAATAGATTAAATACGCTTTCTACAACAGTTTTTATGTTCCTTCCTGCCATGAGCGTAAATATTTGACCTGCTCTTCCGTGAGAACATCGATATCTATTCCTAAGGATTTAAGTTTCAGAAATGCTATTCTTTCATCTATTTCTCTCGGCACGCCATAAACCTTAGGCAGCATGTCGCTGCTGTATAAAGCAAATTCTGCAGAAAGCGCCTGAACTGAGAAGCTCATATCCATAACGCTTGCAGGATGACCATGCGCACTGGCAAGGTTAATAAGCCTGCCTTCAGCAAGAACATATAATTTTCTGCCGTCTTTCATAGTGAATTCTTCAACATAATCCTTAATATTCTTTACAGACTTTGACATTTTCCTTAATTTTTTAATATTAATTTCAACATCGAAATGTCCGGAATTTGAAACAACTGCCCCATCTTTCATAACTTCAAAATGATGCTCGTCTATAACATTTATATCGCCGGTAACCGTGCAGAAAAAATCCCCTATTTTTGCGGCTTCGACAATCGGCATTACTCTGAAACCTTCCATGACGGCTTCTAACGCTTTAATAGGGTCGACTTCCGTAACTATAACGTTAGAGCCTATCCCTCTTGCTCTCATCGCAAGCCCTTTTCCGCACCATCCGTATCCGCAGACTACAAAATTTCTGCCGGCAAGAAGCATATCGGTAGCTCTTATAATACCGTCAATAGTAGATTGTCCTGTTCCGTATCTGTTATCAAACAAATGTTTTGTATCGGCATCATTAACGGCAATCACCGGAATTTTTAATTCACCGGCGGTTTCCATAGAGCGCAGTCTTATCACGCCGGTAGTAGTCTCTTCCATTGAAGCTTTAATATTTTTTATTAAATTTTTATGCTTTTTATGTATTGTAGATATTAAATCTGCACCGTCATCTAATGTAAAATTCGGTTCATATTTTAATACGCTTTCTATGTGATCATAATAAGTTTCGGAATCTTCTCCCTTTATGGCATAAACGTCTATTCCAAAATCTTTGACTAATGAAGCCGCAATATCATCCTGAGTCGAAAGCGGATTTGACGCACACAATATCACTTCTGCTCCGCCTTCTTTAAGAGTTCTGGCAAGATTGGCAGTCTCAGCCGTTACATGAAGACACAACCCTGCTTTTTTACCTTTGAAAGGTTTTTTTTCAGCAAATTGCTCTTTTACAATAGACAAAACCGGCATATCATGCTCTGCCCACAATATTCTTTCTTTACCATGTTTTGCAAGTTTTATATCCTTTATATCAGCCAAAACACAACCCCCCTTAAATTTTAGTATTTGTAATTAAAGCGATTTTAGACCGCTACCATTGATTTATTTAATTCATTAGCTGTTTTTTTAAGTTCGGCAATTTTTAACGTCTGTTCCCATGTAAAACCGTCTTCAGTCCTTCCAAAATGCCCGTAATTAGATGTTCTGGCATATATAGGTTTAAGCAAATCAAGGGTTTTAACAATAGAGTACGGTCTCAACTTAAAAACGCTGCTTACGGTTTTGGAAATTATTTCATCATTATATATGCCTGTTCCGAACGTATTTGCCATTACGGAAACGGGGTCTGCAACACCTATTGCATAGGCTATTTGGACCTCGCATTTTTTAGCAAGACCGGAAGCGACAATATTCTTTGCAATAAATCTTGCCATATATGAACCGCTTCTGTCAACCTTTGAAGGGTCCTTACCCGAAAAAGCTCCTCCCCCGTGTCTTCCCATTCCACCGTAGGTATCAACAATTATTTTTCTTCCGGTAAGCCCTGTATCGCCGTTTGGTCCGCCTATAACAAATCTTCCCGTAGGATTAATAAAAAATTTTGTATTGCTATTTATGAGTTCCGCCGGAATGACTTTTTTTATAACTTCATCTATGACGGCATCCGTAAGACGTTCTTGAGAAACATCATCTGAATGTTGGGTAGATACCACTATTGAACTTATTTCTACAGGCTGAGATTTTTCATATCTGACAGAAACCTGCGATTTTCCGTCAGGTCTGATGAAATCCAAAGATTTATTTTTTCTAACCTCTGCAAGTCTTTTTGTAAGTTTATGAGCATAATATATAGGCATAGGCATAAACTCATCTGTTTCGGAAGTAGCATAACCGAACATAAGGCCTTGGTCTCCTGCACCCTGGTCTTCGTCTTTTTCTCTTTCAACACCCATTCTTATATCGGCAGACTGAGAACCTACCGCAACGATAATTCCGCAGCTTTTAAAATCAAAACCTATGCGGGAATCGTCATATCCAATATCCTGTATAGTTTTTCTGATTATTTCCTGATAATTGACCGCAGCGTTTGATTTAACTTCGCCTGCAACAGCCACTAAACCTGTTGTCACCATAGTTTCCATAGCAACCTTGGAATTTTTATCCTGAGATATAAAATTATCGAGGAGCGAATCGGATATTTTATCGCATATCTTATCGGGATGCCCTTCTGTTACAGATTCTGAAGTAAAAATATAATTTCCGCTTTTATGATCCATTGTTGCGCCTCCGAATATGCATGCGTTTATTAGTCATAAACTGCATATTATTATTAATTATTATTCATGATTTTATTTTTATTTACCGCTCTTATTTTATGATAATATAAAATCAATGTATTTTCAACACTAATTATGGAAGATTATATAATATTTATATCAACGCATCATCGTCTGCCTTAAAACAGTATTGTTTGTATGTTATTATTAATAAATAATTTAAAAAAATAATTTAAAAAAATAACGGATTGGATTTGCGGATTTCAGGAAGTTATAAGTTTATCTTAAATTTTGCCTATATCTCTATGAAAATAAGATATATTATATGCTTCATTTTCTGCATAAAACATATTTTTTAATTCATTTACTACAAAAACAGACCTGTGTACGCCGCCCGTGCATCCAACGGCAACAGTGAAATATGATTTATTTTCTTTCTTATATAATGGAAGAAAAAATGTTAAATAATCATATATATAATTTAGAAATCTGTCCGTTTCTTCAAAACGCTTCAGATACGCCGCTACGTGATCGTCTAATCCGGTCAAATCTTTAAGCTCAGGCACAAAAAAGGGATTAGGCAAGAACCTCGCATCAAACAGCATATCAGATTCTAACGGTATGCCGAATTTAAATCCGAAAGATACTATCCTTACGCTAAAAATATGATTATTGCTAACGCATTCAACATGCGGCAAGATTAGCGAATTTAATTCGTGTATAGATATATTAGAGGTGTCTATAATAATATCTGAAAGTTTTTTAATACCGCTAAGCAGTATTCTTTCTTTTTTAATAGACTCATGAATGCTTTTTTCTTCGGAAAGCGGGTGTTTTCTCCTGCTTTCCGAGTATCTTTTTATAACCGTATCGTCATCGGCATCAAAAAAAATAAATTTAAAAAAATTTGACCTGTCTTTAAGAAACCGCACATGTTCTTCTAATCTTGAAAGAAAATTTTTTTCTCTTATATCTACGACAAAAAGAATATTTTTTATTCTTGCGGCAAATACAACTTCCAAAAATTTTGGCAAAAGTAATAAAGGCATGTTATCTACGCAAAAAAAGCCCTTATCCTCTAAAATTTTTAAAGCGGAGGACTTACCTGAGCCGGATATGCCGCTTATTAAGACAATATTGAAATAACTTTTTGAATCTTCCGCCGTACCCATATTATTAATTAATTATTAATTATCAAGGATTTATTTCTATTACTGCATATTCTCCGTTATCTTTTACATAAAGCACAGAATTTTTAAATGATTCTTTATTTTTAAAAATTATAAAATTTTCGTTTTTTTTATTTAATTTATTTACAGCCTCATGTAAATTCATCTGCTTTATTTCATAATTATCTATAATTTCAATATCTGGAGCAGACGTTTCTTGCATAAATATTTCCGTCTGTTCGCTATCTTTAAACTTTTCCCTTGATTTTTCTTTATGCTTTTTTATTTGCGTCTCAACTTTATCGGTCAGGATATCGATTGCCGCATATATATCGGAAGATTCTTCCTGCGCATTTATCGTAATGTTTTTAGCAACAAGCTTAATTGACGCAACGCCGGATTCTTTATGCTGAACCCTTTCCATGCTCAATATTACATGAGCTTCTATGATATCGCTCAAATACTTTTCCAGCTTTGAAATTTTAGTTTCGGCGTATTTTTTTATGGCTTCTGTGGGTTCAAGATGTTTAAACGTGACAACGATATCCATTGGCAAATCTCCTTTAATTTTCAATTTTATTATTTCTTTTTTCTTTTTGCTGAAGACGGTATATTTAAAATCTCTCTATATTTTGCAATAGTTCTTCTTGCTATTACGATGTTTTCCATTTTTAATAAATTTACTATATCATTATCTGAATAAATTTTACCACAATTTTTTTCATTTTCAATTATAAGTTTTATTTTAGACATAATATTATCCGGCGAAATATCCCCAAATGAAAAGTTAGAAAAAAAACTTTTAAGTTCAAAAACGCCTAAATGAGAACTTATATATTTATTCGACGTTGCTCTTGAAACGGTAGATTCATGCAAGTTTAATTCATCGGCTATTGTTTTTAATATTATAGGTTTTAAATAGCCCGTCCCTTTTTCAAAAAAATCATGCTGTTTATCAATAATTGACTGCGCTATCTTCAGTATTGTTTCCTTTCTGTTTTTAATACTTTTGATGAGCCAAACGGCAGATTTTAATTTTTCTTCTACATAATCTTTTGTAACCGCGTTTGATATAAGTTCGCCGTTTAATATTTTTTTGTAGTATGAATTTATTCTTATAGGCGGCAAATAATCTTCTTCCATAAAAACAGTATATTTGCCGTTTATTTTTTCTACATATAAATCCGGAATAATATAATTATTATTCTGATTGTCAAAATTTACCGCCGGTTTAGGCGCAAGCGATTTAAGGCGGTTAACCGATTTAATGACGTTTTCTAAAACATTTCCTGTTTCCTTAACAATTTTGTTATAATTTCCGTTAGCAATATCTTTTATATAATTTTTTATAATATTTTTCAATAAATCGTCCTCAGGAAAAAAATAATCCGCCTGAAATAAGAGGCACGATTGAGGATCGTATGTCGCAATCCCGACAGGTTCCAATTTACGCATTTTATATAAGACGTTATCTAGAAGAGGAGATAAATTACCGGCATATTTTTCTAATTCATCCAAAGATATTCCTAAAAATCCGTCAGAATCTAAATTGCCTGCAATATATTCGGCAAGTTTTACCTCGTCATCGTTAAAATCGCCCATTCTTACCTGCTCCATAACAAATTCATAAAGTGTTTCCGAACCGGCGACGGTATTTTCGATTATATAATTTTTGTCCTGCTTCCAATCGGTATTTGTGTTAATAGATAAATCATATAACTGTTCATCATAATTAATAACATAATCATTTATTACATTCATATCGTATTCGTCATTCGCATTCAAATTTTGAATATTTTCCGGTACGTTATCGGAATTTTTATCGCTCAAATCCGAACTGTCCGTGTCTCTATCATTAATGAATTCTTTCTTGTAATCTTGCGTATTAGCATCTGAATTAACGCCGCTGTTGCCTTCGTTATAATTTTTTTCGTTACCGTTGATGATAATATCGGCATCAATGATAGGATTTTCTACAATTTGCTGATTTATTAATTCGGATAGTTCCATATTATTCATCGCCAGCATTTTTATAGCAAGTTGTAGGCGGGGCGTCATTATAAGCTGCTGGCTTAATTTAAGATTTTGTTTTAATTCTATTTGCGACATATTTTAATTGCCAAGACTGAATTTTTCGCCAAGAAAAAATCTTCTAACGACATTACTGGTGATTATCTGTGAAGGTTTTCCTTTTTCTATTATTTGACCGTCATTTAAAATATAGGCGCTATCGCATATTCTCAATGCTTCTCTCACGTTATGGTCCGTAATTAATATTCCTATAGATTCTTTTTTTAATTCTAATAAAATATCCTGCATATCTTCAACGGCTATTGGGTCTATACCTGAAAACGGTTCATCCAATAAAATAAATTTAGGCGAAAGAATTAACGACCTTGCAACTTCTACCCTCCTCCTTTCACCGCCTGACAAGCTCATGACATTCGATTTTCTGACATGACCCAACCCAAATCTCTCGATTAATTCGTCTAAGCGTTTACTCCTTTCAGTTTTCGAAATTTTTAACAGTTCAAAAATAGCAAGTAAATTTTCTTCGGCAGTTAGTTTTCTGAATACCGAAGACTCCTGAGGCAAATAGCTGATGCCTAATCTTGCCCTTTTGTACATAGGCTCTTTGGTAATATTAATGCCGTTAATAAATATACTTCCTTTATTAGGTTTTATAGTTCCGGAAATCATATTAAACGTAGTCGTTTTGCCGGCGCCGTTAGGGCCTAACAAACCGGTAATTTCGCCTACATTGATTTCAAGCGTTATATCATTTACAACGGTTCTTTTTTTAAATGTTTTTATTAAGTTGGCTGCTTTTAACAATTTGAATGTATGTATGTAGTATGTATTTATTTATTTAATTAATTAATTATTAAACGTTAGATTAAATGTTTCTACTTATTTTTCTTAATAGACTTCGATTTATTTTTTTTAATCATTAGAGATTTTTTTGAATAAATAACCGCATTAACCCGCTGTCCCCGACCAGACAATATTTTTGAAATTCCGGTAGTAAGGTTCATTTCTATTATTTTGCCGGTAATCCTATTTTTTCCCGACCAAGCGTACGGATGTCCGGTTATAATTACTGTTTTAGATGCATTATTAAATACCGCTTTATTGCCGGTAATATTATCGCCGCCTTTAATAATATGGACGTTGCCGATGGCTATGAACCGTTTAATCTTATTCTTTTTGTTATAGAAAACCTTAAGAATGTGCGAAAATATTTTAAGGTTTTTTTTAATGGCTATTACTTTGCCTGAAAAAATAGCGATTTTTTTTTTATTGTTTACTACAAGAGAATTTGATGTGATATGAATTTTAGTTTTTGAAATTTTCGCGTCATTCTTAACAGGAACGGCAATACCGGCAGCATATGCATAATTTGCGCACAAAAAAATATTTAACGGCAGCAAATACAGCATAGCTGCAGCTGTACAAAATCTTAATATACTTACTATTCGTTTTCGTGTCCGTGACGGTTTGCGGTATGCCGGTTTTATAAAACATTGCCGCCCGCTATTATCGGTATTGTTATCGATATTAATTATATTAGTAATATTATTATTACAGCTATCGATATCGCTATTGTTATTATTATTAATAAATCTATGCGTTAAGCCATTTCCGCTTTTAAAAATTTTCATATATTAATATATTCTCCGTAATTTTTCTTTAAACTTTCATAAATATTATAACTACAAGTCTATTTTATCATTTTTGCATTAAAATTTACATCTTTACCTAAAATAAAAATATTTTTTTTAAGATACATCGTCAATCCTTTACCGGTAATAAAATATTTTTTGCCTGAAAATTTGATGCCGTTCGGCGCTACAATTTTTTGCTTTAAATTAAAATAATAAAGCAAATCGGTCGCAAGAGAAGAACCTTTGGCGTTTTTAACTAAAACATTGCCTGAAAATATTACATTTTTGGTTTTAATATTAAGTCTGCCGGAATTACCGGTAATAGTGTATTCCGGTTTGTTTACCGAATTAAATATGACGGCCTTTACGACTTTTAATTTAATTATATTTTTTTTGGGGGTTAAATATTTCAAACTTTTTGCAAATATTTCATACGTTAATTTGCCGTGTTTAAAAAATTTATAATTTATTTTTTTTAATTTTATGTAATTTTTAGAAATTTTTATTTGTAAAAATGATCTTTTTTTTATATTTACGTAATGAAGAATTAAAAAAAAAGCAAGGACTATTATAAAAAAAATACCTATAAATAAAGAAATTTTTTTTATTACATTAATATTTTTAATCATTGTCGTTAATCAAATTATTGTCGCTAAGAGCAATATTAGTCACATTATTGCCGTTGAGAGTAATGCTCATTAAATCATTACCGTTCAAATTATTATTTAATATTGAAAACGCCATCGAGCGTCTTAGTTTTTCGGAAATATAAGCAAAGTGAAATATGTTTAGCATATTTACATTACTTACTATTGTCTAAATTCTTTTAATAATTGAGTCAACAAACCCTTTTTTTCGAGGATAAAATCTATCATTTCACGAACGGCACCCTGCCCTCCGTGATTTTTTGCCGTTATAGAAGCAAAGTCTTTCACATAAGCAGGGGCTTCCGGAACGCTTGCCGAAAGAGCGGCGCATTTTAAAAGTTCTATATCTACTATATCGTCGCCCATATAAAAAACATTCTGAAAATTTAAATTATAATCGGTTAAAATGCTTTGCAAACTTTTGAATTTATCAACGCATCCTTCCACATAAAAATCAATGCCTAATTCTTCGCTTCTTTTCCTTGCCGCGCGGCTTTTCCTTGCCGATATAAATCCTACCGACATGCCGAATTTTTTTGCCAATCTTATACCTGCTCCGTCATGGGCAAAAAAACATTTTGTTTCTTCTCCGGATTCCGACATATATATTTTGCCGTCCGTTAAGATACCGTCGATATCAAAAATTAAAATTTTGATATCGGAATAATTAATATCATTTAAATTTTTCATATGACCTGCGTTAATTTACGTTGAATTATAATGAAATAATCAGCAATTTATTTTATAATTTTTTAGATAATTTCGCTACGGTATGAATGAATGGTAATTAATTGCTATTAAGCTTTTTTTAATAAGACGTGATACCTGCTTTTATAATATCATGTATGTGAATTACGCCTGCCGGTTTCATTTGCTTTTCAGATTCTATCGCAAAAAGAGCCGTAATTTTTAAATCTTCCATCTTTTTTAAAGCGCTTGATAACAGTGCATCTTCAAGTATGACTTTTGGCTTCGGGGTCATTATTTCCGCCGCTGCTTTATTTAACACATATTCTCTGTCTATCATTGCCCTTCTCAAATCACCATCCACAATAATGCCTTTTAAATTGCCTAAGGAATCAACCACACCCGTCAAACCGAGCCGTTTTGAAGTCATCTCCATAATTATTTCATTAAGCCTGCTTGTCTCTTTTACTAATGGAATATCGCTTCCGGTATGCATTATATCCTTAACTTTTAAAAACTTTTTCCCAATTGACCCGCCCGGATGCAATCTTGCAAAATCCTCTTCAAGAAAATTTCTTTTCTTTAACAGGCACATTGCAAGAGCGTCTCCTATTGCAAGCTGCGCCGCAGTACTTGCCGTAGGAGCAATATTGTATGGACATGCCTCTTTATCGACTGAAACATCAAAAAAATAATCTGAAAGTTCAAAAAGCGGGGAAGTTTTATTTCCGCAAAAAGATATTATGCCTGCCCCTATAAGCTTAATCACAGGCAATATAGAAATAAGTTCTTTTGTATATCCGCTATAAGATAGTGCGATAACTGCATCATCCGAAGCTATCATACCAAGATCTCCGTGAGAAGCCTCGGCAGGATGCATAAAAAAAGAGGGAGTACCGGTACTTGCAAGCGTAGAAGAAATTTTTCTGGCAATGATACCTGACTTTCCCATGCCGGTAAGTACAACTTTTCCTTTAATATTGTAAAGATAATCGACGGCTTTCTGAAAATCGGCGTCAAGCCTGTCAACAAGATTGCTAATAGAATCTGCCTCTATTTTAAGAACCTCTGAAGCTGTGGATATAATTTCCGCATCCGTAAACCCGTTATACGGTTTATCTAATTTATTATCTAATTTGTTCACGTTTAACTCTTCCATAATATAAGATAAGGTGTTTAATAATTGACGGTTTAGCTAAATATTATTCTCAACTGCCGCAATTGCAAAAATAGATTTTAAACCATCTTGTAAAGAGGACAAATATAAAGAATTGGCAGAATCGCTTTTTGCTTCCGGAGGGTTAGGATGGACTTCAAAAAACAAAACATCTGAACCTAAAGCAGCTGCAGCTTTTGCAAGCGGTATTACATATTTTCTGTCGCCGCCGGAACACGAACCGGACCCTCCGGGCAGCTGAACGCTGTGCGTAGCATCGTAAACGACCGGCACTCCAAAATCTTTCATTATAGCGATAGACCTGAAATCTACAACGAGATTATTATATCCAAAGCTAACGCCCCGTTCCGTAATTAATATTTTATTATTTCCTGTGCTTCTAATTTTATCGATAGCATTTGTCATATCCCACGGCGCTAAAAATTGGCCTTTTTTTATATTAATTATTTTATCTGTTTTAGCAGATTCAACTATCAAATCCGTCTGACGGGATAAGAAAGCCGGTATTTGAATAATATCAACCGTATTTTTGAATTTTTCTATTTCTGAAATTCTATGTACATCCGTAAGTATAGGAAGATTATATTTATTTTTAATTTCCGCAAGGATTTCAATCCCCTTATCGATACCGGGACCCCTGAAAGAATTTACGGAAGTCCTGTTAGCTTTATCGTAAGACGCTTTAAATATTAAATTAAAGCCCATATCTTCTGAAAGATTTTTTAAAAAAGAAGCGCACAGGTCAACAAGTTCAAAACTTTCTATTACGCAAGGTCCTGCAATAATAAGCGGATAAGCGCTATTAAAATTTTTAAGCCCGAGCTCTTTCCTTAAATCATTTTTTGTGAATGCGTTTTCTTTTTCTGATAAATTCATAATAATTATGTCAAGATACGATATAATATTGCTCGTTTATACTACATTTTATTTTATAGTGTTTTATTTTTATTACTTTGACTAAGTTTTATGTGCTATATTTTATTTCTTTTTATATTTAACGGCTACCGATACAAATTCTTTAAACAATGGATGCGGCGACAATGGCGATGATTTAAACTCAGGATGAAATTGACAGCCTAAAAACCACTTGCGGTCTGCTAATTCACATATTTCAACTAATCTGCCGTCCGGAGAAAGTCCTGAAAATACAAATTTTCCGTCATTAAATATCTCTTTATATTTATTATTAAACTCAAACCTGTGCCTGTGTCTTTCAGAAATATAAACTGAACCGTCAAGGTTTGTCTTTACAAGATTCTTATTGTTTTCGCTATTTGTTTTTTTGGAGTTTTTATAATAAATATTATAAGCAAGCGTATTTTTCTTAAGAACGCATGGATAGGCGCCAAGACGCATAGTGCCGCCCATTTTGCCTATATTTTTCTGATTTTCCATTAAACTGATAACAGGATTAGGCGTATTTTCATTAAACTCCAAAGAATCCGCATCGTTAATACCTAAAACATTTCTGGCGTATTCGACGGTCATAAGCTGCATACCGAGACAGATGCCAAAATACGGAATATCGTTCTGTCTTGCGTATGTTATAGCGTTAATCATACCGACTACACCTCTCGAGCCGAATCCTCCGGGTACAAGAATGCCTCCGCAGCAGGATAATTTATTGAGAGCTTCCTCAACTTTATCGGTATCGCCTTCAAAATCTTCTGAATTAAAATATATAATATCTACCGAAACATTATTGGCAAGACCGCCGTGAATCAAGCTTTCATTCAAACTTTTATAAGATTCTTTGAGGTCGACATATTTACCGATTATACCTATCTGTACAGAGCCTTTGGTATTTTTAAATCCGTTAGAAATTTTTGACCATGCGCTTAAATCCGGAGACTTTGCCCATATATTTAAATATTCGATAATTTTAGCGTCAAGTCTTTCTTTATGTAAACTTAAGGGCACATCGTAAATACTTTTTTCATCTTTTGCCGTAATAACCGCATCTTGTTCTACATTGCAAAATAAAGCAATTTTAGCCCTGATATCCTCGGGAAGCAGTCTGTCGGCCCTGCATATTATTATATTAGGCTCTATACCTATCGCTCTGAGTTCTTTTACGGAATGTTGCGTAGGTTTAGTTTTTAATTCGTCGGCGGTACTGATATACGGAACAAGGGTAAGATGTATATAAAGAACATTTTCTCTGCCTTTATCCAATTTAAACTGCCTTATAGCTTCAAGAAAGGGAAGGCTTTCAATATCGCCTACCGTTCCGCCTATTTCTATTATTGCAACATCTTTTTTTTCAGAAACTTTAATAATATTTTTTTTAATCTGGTCGGTAATATGCGGGATAACCTGTACCGTTTTTCCGAGATAAATCCCTTTTCTCTCATTATTTATTACTGCGTCATATACCTGACCGCTGGTAAAATTATTAATTTTGGTTAAAGACAGCGAAGTAAATCTTTCATAATGACCTAAATCAAGGTCGGTTTCAGCTCCGTCATCCGTCACAAAAACTTCTCCATGCTGAAACGGGTTCATCGTGCCCGGGTCAACGTTTATGTACGGGTCAAGTTTCTGTATAGTAATACTTAGTCCCCTTGCTTCTAGAAGCGCGCCTATGGAAGACGAGGCTATGCCTTTTCCGAGACTTGAAACAACGCCTCCCGTCACAAATATATATTTTGTTTTACTGTTCATAAATGTTTTTCTAAACCTAATACGTCTCTCATATCATAAAATCCCATTTTTTTATCTTTTAGCCATAAAGCCGCTTTAATTGCGCCTTTTGCAAAATTATTCCTTGATATTGCTTTGTGGGTTATCTCTATAACTTCGTCATTTCCGGCGAAGATTACTTTATGTTCGCCTATAATATCGCCTGCCCTTACTGAAGATATGCCGATTTCATTTTCAAGCCTTTCGCCAATTTCTCCGCATCTGCCATATACTGCAGATTCTTTAAGGTCAAGCTTTCTTTCTTCTGCAACTGCATTAGCAAGCATTAAAGCAGTTCCGCTTGGAGCGTCTTTTTTATGTCTATGATGCATTTCTATTATTTCGCAATCGTAATCTTTGCCGAGATATTTGGAAATATCATAAACGGTATTAAGCAACACATTGATACCTAAGCTCATATTTCCCGATAATACAACAGGCATATGTTTCGCAAAGCCGGTTATTTTAGCGATATCTTCATCGTTAAATCCCGTGGAGCCTATTACTATCGGGACGCTGTAAAGCATAGCCTCTTCGGCATGAATCAGCGAAGACTCTCTTGAAGTAAAATCAATGATAACCTTATTTTTTATGGAAGATGTAAAATGCAGCGCTTCTTTTAATGTTACAAACTTTCCGAAAGGGGTTTTTTTATCTTCTATGTCTTTAAGGTTTATAGATTCTTTAGTTATATTGTCTGAGTTATTAATATCAACGCCGCCAATGAGTATAAGGTCTTGACGCTGTTCATCTTTAAGCAGGGAAATTATAGATTGCCCCATCTTTCCGCTGCTGCCGCATGCTATAACCGCTGTTTTATCCATTAGTTTCAACCTTTTTAAAATTATATTTATTATCTTGATTATCTAATTAGTTCTATCCGAACTAATTAAACTATACCGTAATCCTTTAACGCCTTATTGATATGCTCGATAGTCGAGCCTGAAGGTTCCGATAACGGCAATCTTATTTCATTTTCTATAAAACCCATAATATTTAAAGCTTTTTTAACAGGAATAGGATTGGTTTCTATAAACATAGCGTGTATTAAAGGCAATAATTTAAAATTTAATTTCCTCGCGCTTTTATAGTCGCCTTTAAAACAATAATCCGTCATAAGCGACATATCTTTAGGAGCAATATTCGAAACGGTAGATATTACGCCGTGACCGCCGATTGCAATTATAGGAAGCGTCATAGCGTCATCGCCTGATAATAAATAAAAATCTTCCGGCGCGTTTCTTAAAATTTTCGTAACCTGCTCTACCGAACCGCTCGCCTCTTTAATACCCTTTATATTTTCAATTTTTGAAAGCCGTAAAACAGTTTCCGGTAACATGTTGACGGATGTTCTCGTCGGAACATTATACAGAATTATGGGCAATTTTGCATTTTCCGATATCTTTCTGAAATGAAGATAGAGACCTTCTTGCGTAGGTTTATTATAATACGGAGTGATTTGCAAATGTCCGTCTATATGTAATTTCTCCGCTTCTTTAACTAATTCTATCGCTTCTTGAGTGTTATTAGAACCGGTTCCCGCAAGAACTTTAATGCGTCCTGAAGCAAATTGCGCGGCAAGTTTGATAACCCTGATATGCTCCTCAAATGAAAGCGTTGCGGATTCCCCTGTGCTTCCGCATGCAACTATTCCGCTTACGCCGTTTTCTATTTGAAATTCAATTAATTTTTGAAGGGAATCTTCGTCTATTTTGTCTGCTTTAAAAGGTGTTACAATGGCAGTGTAAACTCCTTTAAACATATTTTCATCTCCCGTTTTAATTAATTTATTCAACAAAACATATAAAACGTACAAAAATAAAACAAAACGTATAAAATATATATAATATAATTAACATAATTAACCGCAGCAAGATTAAAGCGCAATAAACGGCTATGCTATACGCAATATAATAAATAAAATTTATAATTTTAAATCCGGAATATTCTCTTTTTCTATTAAATCCTCATATTTTTCGCGCTCTCTTATAGTATAAAATTTATCGCCGTCCACCAAAATCTCTGCAACCCGCGGACGTGAATTATAATTAGACGACATAGAAAATCCGTAAGCTCCTGCGCTAAGGACGGCTAAGTAATCACCTTCGTAAATAGAATGAAAAGTTCTTTCTTTTCCCAGAAAATCTGCAGATTCGCATATAGGACCGACTATATCGGCTTTTATCTTAGAACCCGACTTTTTAATTACCGGAACTATTTCATGATAAGCTTCGTATAGAGCGGGACGTATCAAGTCATTCATTCCGCCGTCTACTATTATGAAATTTTTATGTCCGGTGCTTTTATTGTATATAACCTTTGTTATAAATGCTCCGCTATTGCCTATAATAACCCTGCCTGGCTCAAAAATAACCTTGCCGTCGTAGTCTTTGAGAATCTCTTTGATTGAATTAATATATGTAGAAGGGTGAGGGGGCATTTCGTTTTCGTAAGTTATACCGAGTCCGCCGCCCAAATCTAAATATCGTAGAGCGAAACCTCTATTGTTTAATTTTAATAACAAATCCTTAATAATTTTTACCGCATCGTTAAATGGCGAAATCTCGGTTAATTGGGAACCTATGTGACAATCAAGACCGACCACTTCAATATTATTTAAGTTTCCGGCTTCGTCATAACTCTCCAACGCATGTTTAATATTAATTCCAAATTTATTTTTTTTCATACCGGTGGATATATAAGGATGCGTTTTAGGATCTACGTCAGGATTAACCCTAAAAGAAATTCTCGCCTTTTTACCCATATTTCCCGCTATTTTATTTATGAGATAGAGCTCGGACATAGATTCAACGTTAAACATTAAGATATTGGAGTTTAACGCAAATTCTATTTCACCCTCAGTTTTTCCTACACCGGAATAAACAACCTTTGACGTATCGACGCTGGCTTTTATAGCTCTGTATAATTCCCCGCCGGATACGATATCGGCTCCCCAGCCTAATTTAAATAGGACATTTAAAATAGCAATATTAGAATTAGCCTTAACGCTAAAGCATACAATTGAATCCATGACTTTAGAACTTTCGTTGAAAGCTTTAAAATGTCTTTTTACGGTAGCTAAAGAATATAAGTAAAAAGGCGTTCCTACTTCTTCCGCTATTTTTTTTACTGGAACGGATTCGCAATAAAGTTCATTGTCCTTAAAAATAAAATCATTCATTTTATTAAATAATTCCTTTTTTCTATAAATTAATCATTAATTAAATTTTTTACGAATACCCAGACGAATTACGACTTTCTTTCTACAACGTAATCTGCAAGAGCCATTAAGCTTTCTTTAACTATTGAATCGTCGAATTGTTTCAAGCTATACTTTGCTTTTTCTATAGATTCATTAGCTTTTTCTATAGTATATTCAATAGAATTGTATTTATTTATAAGTTCTAAAACATTTTTTAAATCATTTTTTGTAATCTTTTTTTTGAATATTATTTCTTTAAAATCCTCTTTCTCTTGAGCATCGCATCGTTCAAGCGTATGAATGACGGGCAGCGTAATCTTGCCTTCTTTTAAGTCGTTGCCTATATATTTTCCAAACGCTTCATTTTTTGAGGTATAGTCTAGTGTATCGTCCATTAACTGGAACGCTATGCCTATATTTAAACCGTAATCGTAAAGATTCTGTTCGTATTCAGGTTCTGCGTCCATCCCCGATATAATAGCTCCTGCCTGTGAAGCACATGCGAAAAGAACCGCCGTTTTTTTTATAATTATATCTAAATATTCATCTTCGGCAGTATTAATATCCGCCGTTTTAACTAATTCTTTCACTTCCCCTTCTGCCATTAACGTAGTTGCATTCGCATACGCAGATATTATTTTAAGATTATTTATTTTTGAAAGTATCTCAAAAGATTTGGCAAATAAATAATCGCCTACCAGGACAGATGCTTCATTTCCAAAAACTATATTAGCAGAGCTTTGTCCTCTTCTTAAAAGAGCGCTGTCAACAACATCGTCGTGAAGAAGCGTCGCAGTGTGAATAAATTCTATGATAGTCGCAAGCAGTATGTGATCTTCTCCGGTATAGCCGCATAACTTTGCCGATAATATAACTAAAGCGGGTCTTATTCTTTTACCGCCGCTTGATATAACATATTTTGCAACTTTATTTATTAACGGCGTATCAGACATTAAATAAATATCAAATTGCTTTTCTACTTTGCTAAGGTCATCTTCAATAAAATTAATGTCAAACAAATCGGCCACCTTTATTTTTAATATTTAAGTAGTTATAATATTATTAAATCCCAAATGCTAATCGACTGCAAATTATTTTTATTTATTTTATCTTATTTTATTGCTTTTTCTAATCGCTTTATTTAATTACTTAGCCTGACTGCTTTATTTAATCACGATATCTTCGGTTTATCTTGGGTTTATCTTGGGTTTATCTTGGGTTTATCTTGTTTTTATATCATTATATAATATATATAATATAGCCATGTTAGAATTGATGTGAAATTTGACATTCAAATGCATACTATTTTATTTTACTTAAGTCAAATATTCAATGATTTTTTTTAATTTTGAAACAGGATGAAAATTAACATTTTTTATTATCTGGACTTCTTTCATATTTACCTCAGGTAAAATAACATCGGTAAATCCTAAATTTTTAGCTTCTCTGACCCTTGAAGAAGGATTATTTACTCCTCTTATTTCGCCGGTAAGTCCTATTTCCCCAAAAGCAATAAAGTTGGACGGAAGAGGTTTTTCATTATAACTTGAAATAACGGCAAGAGCAAGCGGCAAATCTATTGACGGTTCTTGTATGCTTAAACCGCCGGCTATTTTAATATATATTTCTTTAGAGGAAAGTTTAATACCCTCTTTCTTTTCTAAAACAGCTGCAATAATAGACACTCTTCCGCTGTCTATTCCAAGACAAACTCTTTTAGGTACAGGCATGTAAGAATGAACTATAAGAGCCTGCACCTCTACAAGCAATGACCTGCTGCCTTCAAGACATGCTGAAATTACTGAACCTGTTGAACCTTCCTGTCTTTGATTAATAAAATACCCTGAGGGATTCTTAACTCCGGAAAGTCCATTTTCCGTCATTTCAAAGATACCTATTTCATTAGTAGAACCAAATCTGTTTTTATAGCATCTCAGAACGCGATAGGAATCGCTCTTATTTGAATCGAAATACAAAACGGTATCTACTATATGTTCCAATGTTTTAGGTCCTGCGAATAAGCCTTCTTTGGTGACGTGTCCGACTAAAAAAACACCGCATCCTTTTTCAAGACAAGCCGAAATAATTTCATGTGAAATTTGCCTTAAAGAATTTGGGCTCCCATATGCTTTATCGGATTCAGGAGACGTGACCCTCTGTATTGAATCAATAATAATAAAATCATAATCATTATTATTGATAATATATAAAATCTCGCCAATTTCGTTAATAGCAAGCAAAAACATATTAGGAGAAACAGTTTTTAATCTTTTGGCGCGTGAGAGAAGCTGGCTTATAGATTCTTCGGTTGAGATATATAAAATCTTTAAACCTTCTTGAGATAAGCGGCTTGATACCTGAAGCATCAGCGTAGATTTGCCGATGCCGGGCTCACCGCCTATCAATATGCTTTGAGCATCTACAACGCCGGAGCCTACCGCAAGATCAAATTCTTTAATTCCTGTAGCTATTCTTTCATGCGATTCCTGAAGCGGTGCGGATGCAGCAGATACCGCAATGACCGCAGGCGCTTTTTCATATCCGCATTTCGCTTTCTTCTCGGAAGAAACCTGCTCCGAAACCTCCGTCATAGTATTAAAATTATGGCATTCGGAACATTTACCTACCCATTTTATTGATTGAGCGCCGCAAACAGAACATTGATACATTAATTATTTAAGAATATTTATTTTATTATATTATATTGTCTTTATATTTATTTATTTATTATACTTATTTTTCAAGATTTATTTTTTTTCGGCATTATTAACCAATTTTAAAAACGTATCGTCCTCATCGTCAAATTCCGTCGTTAAAAACAATTTGACTTCTTTTTCCGAACCCCTTGTGTCTATCGTAACGCCGTTGTTTTTAACAATCAGAACATTGGCATTAAATTGCTTTCTTGATTTTATTATATAATCTTCGCTTACTGCAAAAATAGCCCTTATATTTTTATATTTATTAAATATAATATTCATTACTTCATAATTTTCATTTAACAGGACTATGCCGTATTCAAGCCTTCCCGACGATATGGCTTCAGCCATTTTATCCGCCATTTTAAAAATATCTTTATGCTGGTCTACCCGCGATGGACCTAAATCATAAAGACTTGTCCATTGGGTATCAAGAAATATACCTATTTTTTCTTTAAAGAAAAAACTATCTTTGTCTGAAAATATGCCGACTTTAAGCGCTTTCTTCGTATCTCTGTCGTCAACATTGACAAAATCCTGCAAGTGCATCTGGGAAGCCATTTTTAATTTAAACCTCCATATTTTTATTAATATCAATCTTTTAATTTATTAATTCAACCTTATACTATTATTATATATCAAAAAAGACGCTAAAGATATATTATAATCTCAGCTAAGCGTAAAGTGGCTAAAGATATATTACAATAGCATTTAAGCATAAAGGACGCTAAAGATTTATTATTATAATCTCAGTTAAGCGTAACGATGCTAAATATTTATTATTTAATCTCAGTTAAGTATAAGGATGCTGATGACTTATTAAAAAGCATCAAAATATAAATAAGTTTTATCTTAAAAACAATTAAAAAATAACGGCAGCAGCATATCAATATTATTATTATCTGCGCTCTGCATCAAACTGATGCGAAGCATTTTATATAGAATGATAATCTGTAAAGGAAGGCCACGATCGTCTTACTATGCCGTCAAGTTCTTCCGGACTAAATTGTTCATATTTTTTTATATAAAAATTATTTCTTTTTGTTTTTGCTTTTAATAACGGTTTTTGAAAAATAGAAAAAAGTTCTTCTTTATAATCTGCAAGCAAATTATTTCCAGTTTTCAAACTTTCATATATAAATTCTCCCGCCAATGTTCCTGAAATAACGGCGCTTAAATTACCTGCGCCGGTTATAGGATGCGTAAGCCCTGCAGCATCCCCGCAATATGCAATATTTCCGCATATTGTTTCATTAAGGGCTGAAATTGGTATTAAACCGGAAGTCTTTGATATTACTTCCCCGTCTATAATACCTTTCTGCTTCATTTCACTTAAAAAAAGAGCAAAGGATTGCCCCAAATTTATATCATTGTGACTATGGTGTTCTATACCTATTCCGACATTTGCAAAATCAAGTTTAGGAAAAACCCAGCCGTAACCGTAAGGAATATAATTCCTGAAATAAACCATAGCGGAATTTAAACGTTTCAGGAGTTTAGTTTTAATCTGAATACCGTGTATATAAACTTCATTGCAAATATATCGGGCATTGTGTTTTTGAGCGCTAAAATCTATGAAATTTTTTGCTCCGGTTGCGATTACAAGATATTTATAATTTATTTCTATTAAATTATTGCTTATTTTATCTCTTGCAATTAATTTATTTTCATTTTCGAATACCGCCTGAGCAAAAGTATTAGCTATTAATTCCGTTCCTTTTTCAGCCGCAAGCATAGCAATGTAATAATCAAAAATTTCTCTATTTAATATATAACCTCTGCCGTCAAATTTATAATTCTCTTTTTCCGTGTTTACTTCCATATATTCGACATTTTGGCAGACTGCTTCCGGCTTATCCGTTAAATCTATATATTGATTTATATTAAGAGGAATAAACTCTGCGCATTGAACCGGCGTTCCGGGTTTTGCCTTTCTCTCCATAAGTATATTGCCGACGCCGCGCTTCGATAATTCGTAGGCGCAAGCGCTTCCGGCGGGTCCTGCCCCGACAATCAGTACATCCGTTTTCATAAAGTTTATTTTTGCTGCTTTTTAGTTAGCCTGTTCAACTTAATTATCCAAACTGTCCCCACCGTCCTTACAAACAGAAACTATTCGGCAGTATTGGTTAAATTAAATTATTTTTATTAAACTATTTTTTATTAATTATTTAATCCAAAAATTCTATACAAAAGTATTCTGTTATTGTTGGTATCAGCTACAGCAAGATATTTTCCGTTTTTAGATATTGAAATATTCGACTCATGATTAAAATTTCTGCCGCCTATACCGGGTGTCCCAAAATTATATGATTTAATAACATTAAATCCTTTAGAAAGTTTAAAAACGGTTATTATACTTCTTCCGTAATTTGCAACAAATAAATAACCGTTTTTATAAACTATACCTACCGGATGAAAAAGTTTATGCCCGTTTTCGCCTTTTGTCCCGATAGCGCCAAGTAAATTAAATTCTTTATCGAATACTAATATCTTTGAAAGTTTGTAATCGGAAACATATATATATTGTTTATAAAATGCCATACTGACCGGTTTTTTTAAAATATTATGTTTAGCTTTATTTTTCGGGTCTTTGTTTTCGTAAAACTGACCATCTTTAAAATAAATTAGGATATCGTTAGCGCCGGAATTTGCGACATAAATTTTGCCGTCGGCAAAACCGGCATATGTCGGTTCAAGAAGCATTTTCTTTGGGTTTTTAGATTTTCCGAATTCCTTTATAAAATTTCCTTGCGGCGTAAAAACCTGAATTCTGGAATTGCCGGAATCTACAATATAAATGTCAGGTTTCCCATTAATAGATGAATAAACCGTGCCGTAAAGAGGCACCATAAATTCACCTGTCGTGCTCCCCTGTAATCCCCATTGCCTTATATATTTTCCCTGAACATTAAACTTCAGAATTCTGGAATTGCCGGAATCTACAATATAAATAATCCTGCTGCCCTGAAAAAATACATCGGCAGGACCTTTTAAGCTATATTTATTTCCGATTATTCTGATTAATTTTATTGAAAACGGCGCTTTTTGAAAGTTTTTTATAAATTTCTTTTGAAAAACAAGAATTGCAAGAATAATAATTATTGCCAGACTTAAAATAAAAACTATTTTACTTACTTTTTCTTTAAAGGCCATAAACTTGCCTCCGCATTAAATTACATTCTTATTATAAGATAAATTGTACTATATAAAATAAAAATTTAATGTATTATTTTTATCATTAATCAATTAATATGTAAAGCAAGAAAATTTGAAAAGGATGAATCAACGTTAAAATAATTTTTGCTTTTTACGCAAAAGATATAATAATAGCCTTTTTTTAGCGCAGATTTATTTATTTTATAAAAAAATAGATTCAGGTTGCGGTTTCCTGTTTTATTTAATCTAAATTTTTCGGCAAACTTTAAATTTTGTATTGCGGTAAGTTTCACCTGAGAACATGATAAATTTTTTTTTGTTTTCTTTTTAAAACTTTTTTCAAATATTAAAAATTCTTTGATATTCCCTGTATTAAATTTATATTTATAAATAACTGTAAGGATATCTGCTTTTTTTTTGATTGAAATTATATGCGGAGCGTAAGGAGGCTGAACGGTAGGAGCCTGCGGATATCCAGTCTTTGCGCATCCAGATAAAATTAAAACAAACAAAATGATAAATATAATTAATAAACCGGATAAAATAAAACGATTCTTTTTAGGAAGTTCAATTAATAGCATACACAATATAATAACATAATATATAACATAACTTTAACTTTATTTAAGTCTTTTGTTTGCAGAAATTGTCGGATAAGCCATAACTTTACTATTAATCTAATTCTATAAAGTTATTATTGCATTATTAAATTATTTCATAGTGCCTTTGAGAGCCTTATTGCTTTATGAAAACATTTCATCATTTTTGTCTCTTTTAATTTCATCGTCATAATCCGGTATTATTTGCATTATTCGAGCTAATGACGTGCTGCCGTAAGTTTTTTTATTGTTTACTGAATGTCCGGCATCAAATAAAAAGTAAATATCATTTTCAAAAAGTTCGGAAAATTTTTTATAATCATTAATCGTAATTTCTGATAATTTTATATTTTTATCTTTGGAATAGCTCACGGCATTGCCTATTATTTCATGTGATTTTCTAAAAGGCAGACCTTTATTGACAAGATAGCTGGCCATATCGGTCGCATATATTGCGTCATCGGTAAGCTGCAGCAGCATATTGCTTTCTTTAAATTCAAGCGTTCTGATTATTTCCTTAAATATCTCCAAAGATTTATAAACAGTTTCAGAACATTCCATAACAGGCTTTTTATCCTCCTGCATATCTCTATTATAAGCAAGAGGTAAAGATTTCATCATGATAAAAAGAGAGATTAGCCCCGATATTACGGAACCTGTTTTCCCTCTTATAAGTTCTAAAACATCCGGATTTTTCTTTTGCGGCATAATACTTGAACCTGTCGTAAATTTATCTTTGATATCTACAAAATTAAATTCCTGAGAATTCCATAATATTAACTCTTCGCAAAATCTTGAAAGATGCAGGGATATCATTGATAAGACAAAATTAAATTCAATGGCAAAATCTCTATCTGAAACCGAGTCTATGCTATTTCTGGATATTTTTCCAAAACCGAGTATTTCTGCCTCTAATTCTCTGTCTATACTAAAATCGATGCCTGCAAGAGCTCCGCTGCCGAGAGTCATTGAGTCTGCAGAAACATATGCATTTTTTAATTTAGTAAAATCTCTGGTGAACATTTCGTAATAAGCAAGCAGATGATGAGCTAATGAAACAGGCTGGGCATGCTGCATATGGGTATAACCCGGCAAAAAAGTTTCAATGTTATCTTTTGCTTTTTTTATAAGTTCGCTTCTTAAACCGATTAGCACATCTGCTATCTTTTTTATTTCATTTTTAACATATAGCCTGAAATCCAATGAAACCTGGTCGTTTCTGGACCTGCCGGTATGCAATTTTTCGCCTGCGGCGCCTGTAAGCTCAATGAGCCTCTTTTCGATATTCATATGAATATCTTCATATCTTTTGTCAAATTTAAATTTATTTGATTTCAGTTCTTCGTTTATAACGGAAAGCCCATCTTTAATTTTATTTTTTTCATTTTCCGTAACAAGCCCCGCCTTAAACAGCGCTTCAAGATGAGCAAGGCTGCCTTTGATGTCAAATTCCGCAAATTTTCTGTCTATATCCAGAGAAGCGGTGAAATCGGCAGTTAAATCGGAAATATCTTCTTTAAATCTTCCGCGGACAAAATTATCATTGCTCTCTATATTTGCTTTATTTGTTCTTTTTGCTGACATTTTATATAATTTTTATACAGTATTATATAGTTTATTATAAGTTATTATATAGTTTATTAATAGTTATATTAAATTTTAGTTTAATGCAATAAATGAATTCTCCGCCCTTTCCAACGGGACTTACCTGCAATGTTAGTTAAAAAATAATTAATATTTATTATTTTCTCAATTTAAATCTTAATGCTTTTAAATTAATAAAACCCGTTGCGTCTTTTTGAGAATAAGAACCTTTGTCGTCTTCAAACGTGACAATAGATTCAGAATACAAAGTTTTATCAGACTTTCTGTATAATATTTTTATATTGCCTTTATATAATTCTATACCGATGCTGCCCCAGACATTTTTCTGCGTTGAATCAATCATATTCTGTAATGCGCTAAACTCGGGACTGAACCAGCTGCCTTCATAAATTAATCTTGAATATTTTGGCAGAAGAGCGTCTTTTAACTCTATTTCCTCTCCTGTCAGCGTTATAGCCTCCAGCGCCCTGTGAGTAAATTGAAGCAGAGTTCCGGCAGGGGTTTCGTATATCCCTCTTGATTTCATTCCTGTAATCCTTGTTTCTACGACGTCCGCCCTTCCTATGCCGTTTCTTCCCGCAATTATATTCAGTTTTTCTATAATATTGAACGGAGTCTCTTTTCTGCCGTTTAGATATACCGGATTTCCATTTTCATAAGCAATTTCAACTTTTTCAGATTTGTCAGGCGCATTTTCAGGCGAAACGGTAATTTCAAACATGCTTTCATCCGGCGCATTATTTAAATCCTCTAATATGCCGCCCTCATAGCTTATATGAAAAAGATTTCTGTCGCTTGAATAAGGTTTATCTTTTGTAACCGGTACTGCGATACCGTTTTTAGCGGCATAGTCTATGAGTTCAGTCCTTGATGCTATATCCCACATTCTCCATGGGGCAATAACTTTAATTTTAGGATTGACCGCGGCATAGGCAAGTTCGAAACGAACCTGGTCGTTGCCTTTGCCGGTAGCCCCGTGGGCAACGTATTCGGCTCCGGTTTGAGCAGCCAGCTCAATCTGCCTTTTTGCGATTAAAGGTCTTGCAATTGACGTACCAAGCAGATATATGCCTTCATATAAAGCATTGCCTCTTAAAGCCGGAAAAATATAATTTGAAGCAAATTCCTCTCTTAAGTCTTCTATGATTATCTCTGCCGCACCTGTCTTAATTGCTTTTTCTCTGACGGCATTTAAATCTTCCTTCTGTCCTACATCTGAACAGTAGGCTATCACATCGGCATTGTAAGTATTAATAAGCCATTTTAATATAACCGAAGTATCCAAACCGCCCGAATATGCAAGAACAATCTTTGTCTTTCCGGTATTATTCGCCATTTTTTATCCCTTATTAAGTAATATTAAGTAATTAGAGTTATAACTTTTAAATATATAACTGTTTAAAATTATATGAAAATTATATAAATATCTTTTCCATTAGCGCTTTTTGCACATGCAGCCTGTTTTCAGCCTCATCAAAAATATTTTTTGAAAAATTTTCAAATACTTCTTCCGATATTTCCTCGCCTCTGTGAGCAGGCAAACAATGAAGAAGAATAACATCGTTCTTTGCGCTGTCTACAACAGATTTATCGATAATATAAGGCTTAAGTTTTTGTATTTTTATATCATCGTTATCCTGCCCCATACTTATAAAAACATCGGTGGTGACAACATCTGCATCTTCTGAAGCTATTAATTTATCGTGGATTATTTCAAAAGAACCGCCGTATTTTTTAGAATTATCGATAACTTTTTGATTAACTTTGAAACCATCGGGAATAGCCAGAACAAGCCTAAAACCCATGAGCGCCTGAAGATTAATCCATGAATTAGACATATTGTTAGGATCGCCTAAATAAACTACTTTAATTTTTTTTATATCATTTTTAATCTCATAAACCGTAAATAAATCCGATAAAATCTGCGCAGGATGATACATATCCGTCAAACCGTTTATTACCGGTTTTTCAAAAAAATCGGCAAATTCTTCTATTCGAGCCTGCCCAAAAGTTCTAATGATAACCCCGTCTAAATATTTAGAGAGTACCCTTGCGGTATCTTTTATCGGTTCTCCTCTTCCGAGTTGCATGTCTCTGGAAGACATAAACAGCGGCGAACCGCCCAGTTCTATAATGCCTACCTCAAAAGACACCCTTGTTCTCGTAGAAGATTTTTCAAATATCATACCTATTTTTTTGTCAGTGAGCGGTTTTTCGCTATTATTAAGTCTATTTTTTTTAAAATACAACGCCCGTTCAAAAATAGAATAAATTTCTTCTTCAGTTAAGTCTAATACGGAAAGAAAATTTTTTACTTTATCCATTTTATTTTATATCCTGTTCAATTTATTATCAATTATTAGTTTCATTCATTCTGTTTACTTATACTTATATTAATCAAATAATCAAGAATTTAAAATTTCATCTATAGCGCTGCAGATTAAATCAATTTCTTTTATGCCTATAATTAAAGGAGGCGTTAATCTGATGGCTTTTTCCTGCACGGTGGTCGTAAGAAATCCCATATCGATTAATTTTATAGCCATATCCTTTGATTTTATGTCATAAAATTCGATTGCGCTTATAAGACCTATTGAACGTATCTCTTTAATTTTACCAGAAAATTTTTCTTTCAGTTTAATCAGCTTTTCCTTTAAATATAAACCTTTTTCCGTAACATTTTTAAGAAAATCTTTTTTTAAAATTTCATCCATAAAGGCATTAGCGGCAGAACAGACTAACGGTCCGCCGCCGAATGTAGAAGCATGGTTTCCGGGTTCAAATGCGTCCGCCGCTTTCTGCGTGGCGAGCACTGCGCCGATAGGCAACCCGCCCGCAAGCGGCTTTGCTAAAGTCATAATATCCGGTTCTACATCAAAATTCATGTATGCAAAAAGTTTACCGGTTCTTCCAAGTCCTGCCTGCACTTCGTCAAATATTAAAAGCATATTATTTTTTTCGGTAATTTCTCTAATTTTTTTAATATAATCGCGCGATGCTATATTTACTCCGCCTTCTCCCTGCACCGGTTCAAGCAATATTGCGCAATAATCATCATTGCCGTCTATAAGATTTTCTATCTGCTTTATATCATTATAATCAGCGTAATCGAAGCCGGGCAAAAGCGGTTCAAAACCCTTGCGGTATTTTTCCTGCCCTGTTGCCGCAAGCGCTCCGAAAGTTCGGCCGTGAAAAGAATTATTCATGCTGATTATTTTATAACCTCTTTTTGAAATTTTGGCAGAGTAGCTTCTTGCTAATTTAATGGCCCCTTCAATACTTTCGGCTCCGCTATTGCAAAAAAACACTTTAGAGGCAAATGAGTTTTCTACTAATTTTTGCGCCAATAAAGCTTGCGGCTCGGTATAAAAATAATTTGAGACGTGAATTAATTTTTTTAACTGGTCTGTAACGGCATTATTAATAGATTCATTATTATATCCGAGATTATTTACGGCAATACCGGCTGCAAAATCAATATATCTTTTGCCTTTTTCATCGAAAAGTTCCGTCCCGCTGCCTTTCGTCAATTCAAGGTCAAATCTTGAATAGGTATTCATAATATATTTAGCAGTAAGTTCTTTTGTATTCATCTTATTTTATAGCTCCTTAAATTATTTTTTAATTAATAAATAGAGACAGAGACTAATTAATAATATATTAATATTATATTATATACGGTAATCTATGCTGCTAATTACGCTAATAGGTGAACGTTAAAGCGTACATCTCTCAATTGAAAATGAAAGAATTTCGCAGATTATTCCTAAATAAAATTGAACTAATAATATAATAATAATTTAAATAACAGAATAATAAATAATGCCTCCTTTTATTTCATAGCATTATTTGTTCATAGCATTATTTGCGTGCCTATGCCTTTTTTGGTAAATATTTCTAATAAAACGGCATGAGGAACGGAACCGTTAATTATATGAACTTTTTTAACTCCGTTTTTTACGGCGTTTACGCATGAATTTACCTTAGGTATCATGCCTCCGTATATTATCCCATTTTGTAGCATTTTTTCAATATCTTTTTCTTTTGCCGATTCTATAAGTTTTCCTTCGCTGTTTAAAAGCCCGTCCTGGTCGGAAAGCATAATAAGTTTTTCCGCTTTAAGTTCGGAAGCAATGGCGGAAGCTGCCGTATCGGCATTAATATTTAACGTAATACCGGATTCGTCCATGCTGACGGGGGCTATAACCGGAATAAATGATTTATCCAATGTTTCTAATATTTCTTTATTTATTTTTTTTACGATGCCTACGTTTCCCAAATCTATATGTTCATTTTTAATTCTTTCCGCAATAATTAAATTTCCGTCTTTTCCAGATATCCCGCAGGCTTTTCCGCCAAATTTGCCTATTAAAGCAACAATATCCTTATTAATTTTGCCCGACAAAACCATTTCCACAACTTCCATGGTTCCGGCGTCAGTTAAACGAAACCCGTTGTGATAATTGCTTTTTATCCCAAGACGGTTTAAAAGATTGTCGATATCCTTGCCCCCGCCGTGCACCACAACAATATTAATCCCTATCAATTTCAGTAATATTATATCCATTACGAAATTTTCTTTGAGCTCATTAGATGTAGCGATAGAACCGCCAAATTTTATTACAAATGTTTTTGAATAAAATTCCTGGATATAAGGTAATGCCTCAAGAAGTGTTTTTGCTTTTTTTATATATTCTTCCATAATTTTTTTATATTTGCGATAAGCAATTATAAAATATATCTCGCAAGGTCTTCGTCTTTAACTATATCTTTTAATTTGGAATCAATATATTTTGCGTCAATGATAAATTTTTTGGCAGTTTTATACGGCGCGTCAAATGATATATCTTCCATCGCTTTTTCTAATATAGTCTGAAGCCTTCTTGCGCCGATATTTTCAGTTTTAAGATTTATTTCTTCGGCTATCTCGGCAATACGTTCAATGCCGTCTTCCGTAAAATCTAAATTTACCTTTTCAGTTTTTAAAAGCTCGCGGTATTGTTTTATTAATGCATTTTTAGGCTCTTTTAATATTCTTATAAAGTCATTTTTACTTAATGATTCCATTTCAACGCGTATAGGAAATCTGCCCTGTAATTCCGGTATAAGGTCTGACGGTTTGGACACATGAAAAGCCCCCGCAGCTATAAATAATATATGGTCTGTTTTGACAACTCCGTATTTAGTCATTACATTTGAACCTTCTATAATGGGAAGCAAATCCCTTTGAACGCCTTCTCTGGAAATATCCGGTCCATATGATTTTTCACGTGAAGCAATTTTATCAATCTCATCTATAAAAACCAATCCTGAATTCTCTAACTTTTCTATTGCATTTTTAATTACTTTATCTGTATCTACAAGCCGTTCGCTTTCTTCACGTATCAATATTTCATACGCTTCGGAAACCCTGACTTTTTCAAGTTTTTTTTGCTTAGGAAACATGCCTGAAAACATTTCTTTTAAATCCTGCCCTATATCGTCAAAACCTGCCTGACCGGAAAAAACCTCTATAACCGGAAATGCTTGCCTGTTAGATGATTTAACCTCCATTTCGACGGTTCTGTCGTCAAGTTTTCCTTCTTTAAACATTTTTCTAAATTTTTCTCTTGTATGCGCATGCGTATCGGCAGGAATTTCCGCCGCATTTTTTTTAGACACCTTCGGCGGCGCCGGAACTAATAAATCTAACAGCATCTCCTCGGCGTTTTCCTGAGCTTTTTCAATAACATTATCCATTTCTTTTGTTTTTTCGCTCATAATAGAAATTTCGGTCAGGTCTCTTATCATCGCTTCTACGTCTCTTCCCATATACCCTACTTCAGTGAATTTAGAAGCCTCCACTTTAATGAAAGGAGAGTCTGAAAGTTTAGCTATTCTTCGCGCTATTTCAGTTTTGCCTACTCCGGTCGGTCCAATTAATAAAATATTTTTAGGCACTATATCATCCATTATATCTGCCGGTACGGTGTTTCTTCTAAAGCGGGTCCTTAGAGCTATAGCAACAGCCCTTTTGGCTTTATCCTGACCTATAACGTATTTATTAAGTTCTTTCACTATTTCTTTAGGTGTTAAAAAATCTATTTTCCCAGCCATATTATATTATTTCTCCTCGCCGTTAAGTTTTAAATTGTAATAATATTGATTGTTTGATTTGCGCTTATAGTGCTTCTACTATAATATTATTGTTGGTATATATACATATCCTTGAAGCTATTTTTATGGAATATTCTGCTATATCCTTTGCTTCCATTTGCGTATTTTCCATTAAAGCAAGGGCGCACGCCATGGCATAAGGCCCGCCTGAACCGATTGAGAGAACATTTTCGTTTTCATCGGGTTCTATAACGTCTCCTGCTCCAGATATTATAAATAAATCCTTGGCATCGGCAATAATAAGCATCGCTTCAAGCCTGCGTAAAATCTTATCGGTTCTCCAGTCTTTGGCAAGTTCGACGCTTGCTCTCCTCACATTACCGTTAAATTTTGCAAGTTTTTCTTCCATTTTTTCAAAAAGAGTGAAGGCATCCGCCGTAGCACCGGCGAAACCTGTTATTACTTTGTCGTCATAAAGCCTTCTAACCTTTTTTGCGGTATTTTTCATAACGGTATTACCTAATGTAACCTGCCCGTCGCCCGCGACGGCTATATGACCGTTTCTTCTAACGCCTATTATAGTTGTACCTAAAAGTTTTGCTCCTTCATCATTATTATTTGTCATTGTATATTAATTCTCCTTGATTTATGTACGATGTACGCTGCCTTATATGAATAAAATCGATGCTATGTTTAATTAATCTTATAATATATTAATTAATAATTAAGTTAGACAATAAACTATTTAACCGCTTGAGGATGTGATTGCTTGTAAACGTCTAATAATTTCTTCAAACTCAAATGAGTATATTTTTCAGTCGTCGAAAGATTAGAATGCCCAAGCATATCCTGAATAGAACGCAAATCTGCGCCGTTATCGAGCAGATGCGTAGCGAAAGAATGCCTTAAACTGTGCGGCGATATATTTTTAAATTGACCTGTTATAAGCATAGATTCATGAACTATTCTATGAACAGTTCTGCGTGTAAGGTGATTTCCTTTTTTATTGATAATCAAAAATTCGCTTTTAAAATTTAAATTAGCTATATGAGCGCCTATATAGTTTTTCCATTTTTGAATTTTATTAATAGTTTGAACGGTTAAAGGTATTATCCTCTCTTTTGAACCTTTTCCTAAAACTTTGACGTAGCCTTCGCTTAACTCTAAATCTTTATACTTTACGAAAATTATTTCACTGACTCTTAAACCGCTCCCGTAAAGAAATTCTAATATCAAATCGTTCCTTAAGATTTCAAACTCATATTTTACGCTTTTTTTTTCGAAAGATAAAGATCTGTAATTATCTAACAGAAATTTTGCTTCATTTACAGTTAAAAAAAAGGGTAATTTTTTTTCTATTTTCGGAAGTTCCAATAAAAAAATCGGGTTTTTATCTATAATATGCCTTTTTTCAAGAAAATTAAAAAAAGCCTTTATAGATTCTATTTTTCTGGCAAGGCTTACTTTTTTAACTTTATCGTATTCTTTGCTTAAATATCCTCTTATGTCTATCTCGGTAATTTCTTTAATATCTAAATCATCGTTATCGTTATCGCCATAGTCATTTGTAGTTATATTATCCGTATTTTTTTTATTATTATTGCCGCAAGCGCCGTTATTATGCCTGCAATCTTTCTTCATCAGAACGGAAACGCTTTTTAAATATATAAATAATTCTTTAACATCTGAAGAATATGCCGTTACCGTATTCATGGAATAATTTTTATCAAACCGCAAATAATCTTCAAACCCTGCTATGTAATCCTGTTGCTTTTTCATAATTAAAAAAATTGTCAAATAAAAAGCGAATAAAGAAGTCTTTGAATAAATAATTCGAATATATAAAATAATTAAACAAATACGACCGCAACTATTTACTATTAACTATTAACTATTAAAAAACTTTAAATTAAAATTATATCACAAATAATAATTTAATATCTGCAATTTTATAAATATTTATTATAAAATTAGATTTAAAAAAGATTTAAAATTCAAAATTTTTCAATAATCTTTTAAAAAATAATTCTATATACCAGAACAAAAGAACCGAATAAAATGCAATAAAATGCAAACGGATAAAGCGCATTGACCTCATATTTATGAAAATATTTCATTAAGAACCATATGCTAAAATATGCTACAACGCCTGCAACAATACCGCTTACAACAGCTACCGCATCAAAATTGGCGAGGTGCAGTTTTAGCATTTTTGGAACTTCTAAAAGCCCTGCGGCAAATATAATAGGCGTAGCCAGAAGGAACGAGAACTTTGCGGCAGATTCATGTTTAAAACCGAGATACAAGGCAGCCACCATAGTTATAGCAGAACGGGATATTCCTGGAATTAGCGCAAAAGATTGAAAAAAACCTATTATAAGCGCCGTATAAACCGTCATATCGGCTATTTTGGCTATACCCTGCTTTCTCCTTCTTTTTTCGCCGAAATACAAAATAATGCCGTTTATAATCAGAAAAAAAGCTGCTATATCTGTGAAACCGAATAATTTCTTAAGTTTATGGACAAAAATTAAACCTATAATACCTGCCGGAATTGTAGCTAATGCCAATAAATATAATGTCTTGGAATCTTCATTTATGTTAAGATTTCTTTCGGCTACCCCTTTAAAAAAACCTTTAAACAAACTAATCCAATCTTTGTAAAAATATACTATAAGCGCCAAGGCGGTGCCGAGATGCAGAACGACGAGAAAAGGCAAAAAGCCTTCAGACTGTCTATGTATATGCCATCCAAGAAGCGTTGGTATTATTACCCCCTGAGCCAGACTTGAAATAGGAAAAAGTTCGCTGATGCCTTGAATTACGGCAAGAATAATACCCTGAAAGATAGAAAGACTAATCATATATAATTCACGTCGCTCAGTTTAAACATAGCGGCTTAAACTGAAATGCCTCCATAATTAAAATTAAATATTATATTTTGTTTATGTTTTAAAATCTGTATAGGTTTAAATAATAAAGAATAAAGAATAAATGATAAATCATAAAGAAACAATTATAATAAAAAAAATAAAAATATACAATTTATTATAATAATATGATATATAATATATAAAAATATATAAAAAAAATAAAACCACATAACTACACTAAATTTATTTATTAATCAGGAGGAAAAATGTTTAAGAAAATTCTATGCCCGGTTGATTTTAGCGAAACTTCGCTTAATGCATCTAATAACGCAATCGAACTCGCAGAGCAGTTGAAATCCACAATTACTTTTATTCATGTTTTAGATGTCAATCTTATGCAAAATGCAGGGGATTTATCTTTCGGTTCGGTTGATATATATGAAACATTGGCGGAAGAAGAAAAGGGCCTATTAAAAAAATTAGATGAAATCGCTGTTTCTAAAGGCGTTGTAGTCAACACCGTTTTGACACACGGCGTACCTCAGGACGTCGTACTGGAAAAAGCAAAAAATGAAAACTACGAATTAATAGTAATGGGAACCCACGGCAGAACGGGTCTTTCCAGGGTACTTTTAGGCTCGGTAGCGGAATCTTTAGTGAGACATTCTACATTGCCTGTACTTTTATTTAGAAAACAGTAGAGCAATTTCCAATGAATAATTAATAATTTATCTCCGTCCTCGCGGACGGAGTTTTTTTCAATGCCGTAGTAATATTGTTATGCTCGTAATATTGTTATGCTGCAGTTATGATATAACTCAATTGTAATATAATAATAAATATTTTATAACGCCGTACCCTGTTTTATTATATTTGGTTTTATAATAATTTTAAGAGAGTTTCCGGCTTCTGCGGTAAGTTTGAACCCTTGCGATATTTGTGCAAGCGGCAGCGCTTCCGTAATCATGTCTTTTATATTTATCCTTTTTGTTCTTATAAATTCAAGAGCATCAATATGGTCGGCAATGGAACCCGCATAAGAGCTTATTAGTCTTACTTCCGTTCTCCAAAATATTTCATTTATCGGCAGAGGAAGTTTTGCCCCGTCTTCAGCGGCAGAAAAAAATAACACCGTGCCGCCTCTTCTTACTGATTTAAGCCCCTGTTCTATCGCACTGTTTGCTCCTGCCGAAATGATTACCGCGTCTGCAAGAAATCCGCCGTTTACGCCTTTAATTGCTTCAGGAATGTCTTCTTTTGCGTTTAAAGCATAATCGGCGCCGAATTTCTTTGCTGCGGAAAGCCTAAAATCGTTAATATCCGTCGCTATGATAGTCGTCGCTCCGGATGCCCTTAGAAGATTTATATGCAAAAGCCCCGCCAATCCGCTTCCTATAACAACAACAGTTTGAGCCGGTTTGATGCCTGCAAGCCTTTGCGCTCTGACGCAGCATGCTAACGGTTCAACAAAAGTTCCTTCCTCAAAACTGACTGAGTCGGGCAATAAATAAAGTCCGTTTTTAACGTTAATTTCGGGAAGCCTTAAATATTGGGCAAATCCGCCCGGATAAAAATTTGTACTTCTTAGCGTATCGCAAACGGTTTGATGACCGCTTAAACAATACTTGCAAGTATTGCACGGAACATGATGCGCAGCGACAACCCTGTCGCCTATTTTAAATTTTTTCACATTAGCGCCTGCTTCTACAACAGTGCCAGAAACCTCGTGACCAAGAACCATCGGAACTTTATCGCGTCTATACCATTCGATAACATCGCTTCCGCAGATACCGGCGGCTTCAACCTTTAACAATATTTCATCGTCATTTATTTCAGGTACCGGTTTTTCAATAATTCTTATATCGTTATTGCTATAGTAAAGCGCTTCTTTCATAACATCGGTCATAGTCGTCGTCATAACAGCCTCATAATTTTAATAAATTAGTCATAATACTAATACATGAACATAAAAGTTCATTTTACAGTTATTTTTACAGTTATTTTTACAAAAAATTTAATTTATTTTATTGTTTTATCTAATTAAATTATGTAATTGTAATGTACAATATATTACCTCAATATAGCTTTTAATTTTTAATAATGTTTCATTTTTTCAAAACTTCCGGCTAATATTTTTTGAAATCATTGTTTTAACTGTTCTTAAACATATTTTCCGCATTATTGATTACTAACAAAACATCTCTTTTTCTAATTATAGCCCTGTATTTTTCAGCTTTTCCTTCTACTACAAAAAGCTCATCCGTCTTTTTTCTAAAAAAATTATGCACGACAACGTCAAGGGTTTCGGTTATTTTTATTTTAGGAATTTTTTTCGTTTCCATTATATCTTTGGCAACCCTTTCATCGTCAGGCGTATTCATCATCATGTTTTTTATTGTAGCATATTTTATAAATCCTATAATTCTTCCGTCCGCATCAACGACCGGATGTATTGTAAAATTCGAATTAAAAAAAACTGTAATCATCTCATACAAAGTGGCCTCAGGTTTTATAGGCTTGGCAAAATTCTCATCCTTCATTATATCTTTTACTGAATATTTTTTAAGCGGTTCGATGAGATAATCTTTTGAATGCGCAGGCGAATCCATTCTATTTTTTTTCTGTTTAGAATATATACTCCTCTTTCCGCTGACTATGAAAGTAATGGCGTTAACAAGCATTAACGGAGGCAAAAGACCATAACTTCCGGTCATTTCAGATACCATTAGAAGCGAAGAAATAGGCGTTTTTGCAACGCCTGCAAAAAAACCTCCCATTCCAATAAGAACAAACGGAGCAATATCCGACTGCAGAATAATATGCGGCAAAAGCATATGAAATATGATTCCGAATGCCCCGCCGAACATTCCTCCTATTATAAGCGAAGGGGCATAGACACCGGCTGAACCTCCTGAACTGATAGTAAAAGACGTTGCTATAATTTTAAACAAACCTATCATAATAAGCATTATAAGGCTTATTTTTCCCAAGACGGCAAGCTGAAGCCAGCCATAGCCGACACCCATTATTTCCGGAAGAAAATAAGCTATAACGCCGACAACCAGACCGCCTATCATAGGTTTAAAATGCGGTTTGATTTTTATTTTTTTAAAAAAGCTATGCACTCCGTAAAAAAATCTGACATAAAACTGTCCTATAAATGCAAGAGCAAAACCCATAATAGCGTAAAAAAACAGCGTCACCGGTCGCGTATATGTGAACATCGGCACAAGTACAACCGGTTTAAAACCGGCGTAAAAATACGCATAAATAGAATAGGCAATTATTGAAGAAACTATAGCAAGCATAAGCGAACCGCTTTCAAAGTCCATGTCGGAATACAGAACTTCAACGCCGAACATGGCTCCTGCAAGCGGAGATTTAAATATTGCTCCTATGCCCGCTCCTATGCCGGCAACAAGCATTTTTCTTCTTTCAGGAACAGGAAGACCCAGAAACGTTGCAAGGACAGAACCGAATCCGGCGCCTATCTGCGCAACTGGTCCTTCTCTGCCTCCCGAGCCTCCTGAACCTAATGTGATTGACGAAGCTAAGGTTTTGATTATAGGCACCCTGCCCCTTATAAAGCCTTCTTTATTATGAAAAGCGTCAATAGCGGCGTCTGTACCGTGACCCTCGGCTTCAGGCGCAAAAGTATACACTAAAAGTCCCGAAAAAAGTCCGCCTACCGCAGGGATTATCAGAAACAGCCAGCGAACCAGAACAACATGGGGAGGCGCTCCCGTTTGCCCCATTAATTCCGGACGGGGAGAATAATAGCCCTCGAGGGTGTTTTGAAATATAAATCTGAACAATCTTATAAGAGCGTTGAAAATAATTGCTCCGACACCTGCAACAACACCTATCAGCAATCCAAAAAAAAGCCAGCGGGAAAAATACATGAACCTGTTGTCCTGAAACTTTATCATGTATCTTTTAATATTAAGCAGCGGTCTTCTAAGTATACCTGTAACACCCTTTTTATTTCTATTTTTACCTGCCATATGGGAACCCCCTTTTATCGAATTGGAAATATTCCCTGCCTGCCGCTACGTTTTCAATTTTAGTAAGATTGCCGTTTCCGTCCGCAGCCCATATATTACCTTTTTTATCTATAATTATGCCTATCGGTCTGTTTATTTTTGAGGCATACCCTAAAAATTTACCCTGCGAAGAAAATTCAGAAATGCTGTTACTGTTAAAATTTGCGATAAAAATATTTCCTTTTTCGTCAATAGCTTCTCCGTACGGATAGCTGACGGGACCGTTAATATGCTTAAGCAATTTGCCTTCAGGGGAATATTTTGAAAGACTGCCGCCGTTTCCGTCGTTTAATACCCATAAATTACCGTTAACTCCTAAAGCGACAGCATAAGGATAGCTTATTTTTTTCTGAGCGGACCACAGGACTTTACCTGACGGCGATAAGCATACTATCGTGCCCTCGTTAAAATTAGCGGCATATATTAAATCTGATTTTGAAAAAACGATGGAATAGGGATTCTGTATTCCACGCCCAAATTTATGCAATAATCTTCCGTTGCCGGAATAGATGCTTATGTACCCGTCAAAACCGTTCCCGTAATTTGCAACCGCAATTTTACCGTTTTTGCTTATTGCGACGGCATACGGATAATTAACGCCTTCGGATGTTTTGAATATAATTTTTCCTAAAGGATTCAGTTCGGTAATAAAGCCTTTTACCTTTACCCCTTTTCTGTTTTTATAAATTCCGTCGTTTGCTATAATAATATCTCCGGCTTTATTTATTGCAATATCCCATGGTTTATAAATTCCTCTGCGGAAAGTTTTTATCCTGCCCCCTACAGCATCAAATTCGGCTATTTCACCTCTGCCTTTATCGCCTGCAATAAAAATATCTCCGTTTCCGCCGACGGCTATTGCCATCGGACTGCTAACGCCTTTAAAAATTTTTACATATCCTTTTTTACTTTTGTTGTTTTTTACATGCGAATGAATACTTGAGCGAACCGTAAGGTTAGAATGCGCCAAGACGTTCGAGACGACGGAGGCTTTAGAATTTATGGCCGAAGCGAAAGAACTGCGGGCATTTAAACTCAAATAAAAAAAATTCAGGCTAAATATAAATAATATTAAAAGAATTTTCGGAATTAATTTCAATTTCATCCCTATGTCACCCCCCGTCATGTAATCATGGCCATGACGTTTTTATTTTTTATGTTATATATATTGTATTAGCATTTAAACGGTGAAAAAAAGCATATTTATTTCTTATGTATATTATAATTATATTATATTGTATTGTATTAGCATTTAAACGGTGAAAAAAAGCATAAACTAAAAATGCATATCCAATAATTACTGCCGGCTATTTTTTGCCTATAAGAAGCATCTTGTCGTTTTTATCAAGAATAAAAGTTTTTCCGTCCGGGTTTACTATCATTTTACCGTCTCTTTTTACTCCGACAAAAAGTTCGTCGGTCGTTTCTTTTACAAAAAGCAGCGCATCATGAAATGACTTGCCGATTACGCCGGACGGAATATTTTTTTCAATTAAACCTTCTTCAAAATCTTCGTTCATCAGCTGGCTGAAAAAATTTGACGCTCCCCTTATTTTTACAGATTTTACAAGCAGTCTGCTTGAAAAAGAACCTGTTGCGAATACCTCGTTGACCCCTATTTCTTTTAAAGCTTTTGCCGTTTCTTTCTTTACGACAAGAGCAATAATATAAATATCTTTATATTTAGTTCTTACCGTTATTGCCGATATTAAAGTCTTGGAATCGTCGTCGTCTGAGATTATACAGAGTTTAGCTTTGTCTATTTTGGCTTTTTCAATATTTTTGCCTTCCGTTATATCGCCTTTGATAAAAACAAAATTAAGAGCGTTAGACGGGGACTTCTCAATATCGGCGACTAACGTTATATTATCCTTTTCGTCTAATATCTCGTCCAATGATTGTTTGATTAAATTGCTATATCCGAGTATAACGACATGCTTTTCGACAAAATGACTTTCCATAGTTCCAAAAATCCTCCCGAGTCTAAACTCAAACATAATTGAAGAAAGGGTTGCTAAAAAAACGCCCAGCATACCGATGCCTATCAGCATTAAACCCATTGCTATAACTCTTCCGATATTATTAGTCGGAACAACATCGCCGTAACCGACCGTAGATGCCGTGGTTACCGCCCAGTAAAAAGCTTTAAAAAATGAAATTTTTTCATAATGGCTGAATAGAAAGGCAAAAATAAGAAGTATAGCCAGTAAAATAATTAATATTCTCAGAAGTTCGGAGCGGTGCTTCAGCGTAATAATATTGAACTTGCGGTATAAGTTGAATAATACGGTGAACATATTGCAAATTTGGTAGCCCCAACGGGATTTGAACCCGTGTTACTGCCTTGAGAGGGCAACGTCCTGACCGCTAGACTATGGGGCCTTTTATTTAGTTATTATTTAGTTAATTAATTAGTTATTTTACGATAACGCGATAATAAATCGATGCTAAACGGCATCGTAACTGCGTTTTAACCGTACAATCTATGATGATTTGCATAACTTGCAGGATTCGGATATAAGTATATTTTTTTATCCGCCGCAATTTTATTGCTATTGCGTGCAGTAAAAGAAGCTATATCCGATGCCTTATACTTACGTTCTGTTTTGATGTTGTTCCTGCACGTTATAAAGCAGCCGTTGTTCATTATATGCTCTTTCTCTAACTGTCTGTTTGTACCGGCGCAGCCTGAAAGTAAAAGCATCCCGCCGCATACAAATGCAAAAATAGCTAATTTGCTAAACTTATTGGTCTTGTAAAATTTGCTGCAAATATTTTTTATATTCATTTTTTTGTGCTAATCGAATCAAACATAATTAATGATGTAAATTTAAAATGCAAA
>JAKAQK010000203.1 GCA_021822625.1 bacterium
TTTGGATTTACTCGATAATTGCGGAAACTTAGATATGATAGTTTCAAATTCAAACGCAAAATTTTATGCCGAAAATTTAGACATACCTTTGCTTAAAGCAGGGTTCCCGATAATAGACGAAATAGGACATAATTATAAGCATTATATATTGTATGACGGCGCTATAAATCTTGTTATCGAAAGCGCAAATTTACTTTTTACCGAGTAAAAAAACGATAATTAACAAATAATAACTAATAAGATTAAACGTAAGAATAATTTAAATTTAATAAAAATCGTGGGGAGGGAGGTTAAAATGAAAGTAGGTTTTGCGACAAATGATAATATTTTAATCAATGACCATTTTGGATGGGCTAAAAATTTTGCAATTTATGAAATAAATATGGACGGATTTAAATTTTTGGAAAACAGATATTTTAAAGATGAGGCAGAAGAACTTAATAGAATTGATAGAAAAATAGAAAAATTGATGGACGTAAAAATTATTTTCATAGAAAGCATAGGCGGGACGGCAGCTGCAAGAGTAGTGAAATCCGGCATATATCCGGTAGTTAAAAAGGGAATAGGAGAAAAGCCCGCACCTTTAAAGATTGACGACGTTATGGAAGAACTTCGTGACGTTTTGTCTAAGAATCCGCCTCCATGGTTAAAAAAGATTATTTTAAAAGAAAAAGAAAGCAGGCAAGTTGCATAAAAATTAAAATTACTGATTTGGAACAATTTTAGTACAATGGCATAAAAATTGCAACTTAATAAAGCATGGAAGATGAAAAAGGTTTAAATTTAAATATAAAAGTTTTAGTAGTGGACGATTTAAAAGAAAGGAGAGAAGAACTTAAGCTTATTTTAAATTCGGTCACGACGGATATATACGAAGCCGATAACGGTGCGGCGGCAGTATTGGCGGCAGAAGAGCATAAACCCGATATTATATTCATGGACATAAAGATGCCGTCAATGGACGGAATTACCGCTTGCAAAAAGATTATGGAGAAAACGCCGGTTCCTATTATTTTTTTAACCGCGGGCGCAGTCGGTTTAGAAGATTATGATTATTACGTCGAATCTTTAAGAGGGTCGGGAGCATTCTCTTACATAACAAAGCCGGCGAAAAAAAGCGAAATTTTAGCCCAGACCATAATTGCTATAGAAAATTTTAAAAAATTTCAGGATATCAAAAAAGAAAACGAAAATTTAAAACAGTATATAGAAGGCAGGAAATTAATAGGTAAAGCAAAAAATATACTTATGAATAAAGAAGATATTTCGGAAAAAGAAGCGCATAGCAGATTGCAGAAGTTAAGCATGAACAGCGGCCGTCCTATAGAAGAAATAGCAAGGGCGATTATTTTAACGGACGGCAATAAAATACAAAATAACTTTTAACTTAATAAAATAAATTCAAATTTTTATTTGAAAAGGAGATTTTTATGGAAATGGTAAGAGCTATAATAAGACCGGAAAAAGAAAAAGACGTTCTTAAGGCGCTTGAAGAAAACGGGTTTGTTTCCGTAACCAAGATGCATGTTTTTGGCAGGGGAAAACAAAAAGGAATTAAAGTAGGCGAAGTGGTTTACGACGAACTGCCGAAATTAGAGCTAATGATAGTCGTTAATAAAGGCGAGGCAAACAAGGTTTGCGATATTATTCAGGAAAATGCTGTAACCGGACACATAGGCGACGGAAAAATTTTTGTAATACCGGTATCGAATGCTTACACCGTAAGGACCGGAGCCGAAGGTTTGTAAAAATATTATCTTATATAGTTATAGGCGCGAATGTATTAAACAGTTTATTTATTGTTTATTTGTTGAATTATTTATCTTAATTATTTAATTTAATTAATGAGGTTTTTATGGAATCTAAATTTCAGGAAAACGTAGTAGAAATTATAGCTATAATAAGGCGGCACAAGGTTCAGGAAACAAAAGAGGCTTTAAGCAATGAAGGTTTCGACCAGATAACTTTTTATTCTATACACGGAAGAGGCAAACAGAAAGGCAGGGGAGGACTTGCCAACGAACTAGACCCCGGTTTAAATCTAATAAATAATAAAGAAAACATACCGGATAACGATTACGGTTTCCTTCCGAAAAGGATGTTGTCCTTATCTATCAAAGAAGCAGATAAGGAGAGGGCAGTAAAAACTATAATACAGGTAAATAAAACCGGACATTACGGCGACGGGAAAATATTCGTTCTTCCCGTGAGTCTTATCGAAAGAATAAGAACGGCGGAAGAAGGACTTTACGCGATAAGTTGAGTATGAGCGGCATAATGGCGCAACATGTTATTTTTGAAAGATTAGTATTTATACACTTATTTTAGAAAATAAGCAAAGTTATGAATATCTTTTTCGCAATATTGCTATAGCAGTTTAAATTCTTTCCAAATAATCTTTTAATGTTAATGTTTTTAAAGGCTTATTTACTGCGGTTTTTCATTGGTTGCGGGGACAGGATGAACTTTCCTTCGTGAAGTTTTAAACCGTCCGAACCTGCGACCTTTGAGTTATGAGCCATAAAACCTACATTATAAGCTATTTCTTCAAAGTCGTCTTCTCCATTATAAAATAAAACTATTCATTTGCCATATTTTTATATTCTTTCCAGAATAAGTTCCTATTTTTTTTATTTTTATTGTAAAAACAAATATATTATGTTTAAATATAGCAGTAATAATAAATATCAATAACTAAACTAAAGATATATTAATAATAAATATGAAATCCGTCCGATTTATATTTTTTTATTTTTATTCACAATAGTATTAATTTCAATATGTTATAAAATACAGCCGAAAATTTTACATCAAAAAAGGACGCTTTTAAAATAGATTAGTTATTACTGATTTATTGGAGCTATAAATGTATAAAATTAAAATATTATTGACCTTATTATTTTTATTGTTTTTCGTGTTCGCACTGTTCCATCCCGTAAATTCTTACGCTATGAAACCGTATGACGTTATGATAAATAAAGTAAATTCATACTGGGCAAAGCATAACTATAAAAAAGCTTTCTCAATTCTTAAAGTATTTGCCTTGAAAGGCAATCCTGCGGCTCAGAGAAAACTTGGCTTTATGTACTTTAAGGGTTACGGCGTACCGCTAAATTACCTAAAAGCAAACTACTGGTTTAG
>JAKAQK010000204.1 GCA_021822625.1 bacterium
AAAAATGCAGCGCATCTTTTATGCTTAAATTTGTAATATCTACTATTGATAAATTATTTATTTTATAACTTAAGGATTCTCTCTTCAACCTGAACCCGCTGCATTCGGGACAGGGCTTTTCACTCATAAATTTATAAGGGTCTATAATATAATTGACGGAATTATTATTCAGACTCTTTTTAAGCATAGGGATAATCCCTTCCCATTCTTTTAAATTAAAACTCTGCTTGTCTGAATGTTCATCATAAAACTCTACTTTTTCGCCGTTTGAGCCGTATAAAATAATTTGTTTTATATTTTCGTCAAGATTTTCATAAGGCGTATTCGGATTAAACTTATAATGCAGAGCTAAACTGTTTATAATATGATTTCTATAAACGGGACTTGAATTTTTTAGTACGGCTATAGCGCCGTCTTTTAACGACAGCTTTTTATCCGGAATTATAAGATCTTCGTCAAAAAATGTTTTATAGCCCAATCCTCCGCAAGAAGGGCATGCTCCTGCCGGATTGTTAAAAGAAAATATCGCAGGCTCCGGTTTCCCATAATTAATCCCGCAATCTAAACATACGGAATGTTCGCTCAGAAATATATCCGTTTCTTTTTCATCTTCGGATATAAATTTTAGTTTTAATATGCCAAGAGATAATTTTAACGCAATTTCTATAGAATTATATAACCTCTGATTGATTTCTTTTTTTATAACAAGTCTGTCTATGACGATGTCAATATCGTGTTTTTTATTTTTATCTAAAACAATATCGTCTTCTAAGCTATACTGCACGTTATCGGCATAAATTCTTGAAAATCCGTGCTTTAAATATTCTTCAAATTTTGTTTTAAATTCGCCTTTACGTCCTATAACCACCGGAGATAAGACCAGCAATCTGCCGCCAATCTTCCCATATTTAAAAATAACGTCTATCATCTGGTCTATAGTTTGCGGTTCAATTTTCTTGCCGCATTTATAGCAATATGGCGTCCCTATTCTTGCAAAAAGCACTCTTAAATAATCATATAAATCCGTTATTGTGCCAACTGTAGAACGAGGATTCTTACTGACCGATTTCTGTTCAATGGAAATAGTGGGAGATAAACCTTCAATTGAATCAACATCGGGTTTATCCATCTGTTCCATAAATTGCCGCGCATAAGAAGATAGAGATTCTAAATATCTTCGTTGTCCTTCGGCAAATATTGTATCAAAGGCAAGGCTGGATTTGCCGGACCCTGACAAGCCTGTTATAACAACAAGTTTATCTTTGGGAATTTCTAAATTTATATTTTTTAAATTATGCTGCCTTGCGCCTTTTATTATTATTTTTCTTTCCATTTTAATCTATTATCCGCAATTTTAGAAGCAAGCAATATTGAATAAATTATACTTCTTGCGTCCGCAATATTTTTCCCTGCAATATCGTAAGCAGTCCCGTGCACGGGCGAAGTTCTGACGATAGGCAGTCCAACCGTTACATTAGCTCCGTAATTGAACGATAAGAGTTTAAAAGGAATTAACGCCTGGTCATGATACATAGATATTACAATATCAAAATCTTTATATCTTTTTGCATAAAAACTGTCGGAAGGGAAAGGGCCTTCTATATTAAAATTATTTCGTTTAAATTCAGCAATGACGGGACTGATTATATTAATTTCTTCTTTTCCGATTTCTCCATTTTCTCCTGCATGTGGATTTAACCCAAGAACTGCGATATGCGGATTGTTTATGCCAAAATCGATTCTAAGCGAGTTGAAAGATATATTAATAATTTTTTCTAACAAATTTTTAGTTATGCTCTGCGAAACAAATTTTAAGGGTATATGAATAGTAGCAAGTATTGTTATTAATTCTTTTGAGTAAAAGAGCATTGCATAATTTTCTTCAGAAGTGAGATGAGCCAAAAGCTCGGTATGGGCATGAAACATCGCTTCGCCTTTAGACATCATATTTTTATTAATAGGCGCCGTAGCAATGCCATTTATCTTGCTCGACTTAGCAAATTCAACCGCCTTTAGTATAAATTTTTCGGTGTCTTTAGCGTAATTATAATTTTCAACTCCAAAATTGACTGATTCATATAATTCATCTGAACAATTAATAACGTTGATACAATCATTCTTATAATATTTTAAACAGTCTTCTTCGCTAGTTATATCATCCGGACTTATGGAATTAATTTTAAATTTTGATTTAACGACATAACTATTCACAAAATCAATATATGCCGCCGAACCAAAAATTATGGGCATAATAATCCTATTTTTTTTTTCTTGAAAATATTTACACGATGAAATAGATATTTCCGGTCCCACTCCGCCAGGATCGCCCATAGTTATGCCTATAATATTATTTTTTTTCAACGACATTTTTTTAAGTATTGTATCTATCAGTTTTAATTTAATTAATTTTGGATAAAATCAAGAAACTAAAAGAAGCTTAATAAACGAATCTTTTCTGGCTTTTTTTACAAGTCTAGATAAATATTTATCTGTTTTATTTTTTTCCAGCAGCATAAATATTCTTGATTTAACCTGTCTAAACGACTTATATGAGCCATATTTTTTACCTACAGACTTAAGCAGTGTATAACCGAATTTTGATGGAATTATTTTGCTTATCTGTCCTACTTTTAATTTAAATGCTGCCGAGGAAAAAGCCGGAGCCAATTTGTCTTTATAAACATAACCTATTCTTCCGCCATTTTTTTCTGAAGGATCGTCCGAATATTTTGATGCCAGCGATGAAAAGCTGACGTCTCCCTTAATCGCGATATTTCTGATGCGAAGTATTCTGCGATATATTTTTTCTCTCAATGTTTTACTTGCATGTATAGGAACTGAAATAAATATAAGCTTCAAGTCTTCCTCTTCCCTGCCTCTGAATTCTTCGATATTTTTCTTGTAATAATTAAGAAGCATGGAATTAGTAATATTCATTTTACTGCCGTATATCTTTCTCAAGAGACTGAACTGCAAAAAATGTCTTTCAAGCTGTTTTTTGTACTCATGAAAACTAATCCCCTTAGTTTTCAACATTTTTTTAAATTCAGGCACCGTCATATTGTTTGATTTCGCAACAGCCTGAATGTAAGCATTAATTTTTTTAGGCGAGATCG
>JAKAQK010000049.1 GCA_021822625.1 bacterium
GAACCTTAGTAATAGCTGCAGTTAAAGTTGTTTTGCCGTGGTCTACGTGACCTATTGTACCTATATTGATATGCGGCTTTGATCTGTCAAATTTTTCTTTGGACATCTAATCCTCCTGGAAAATAATCTGAATTATATTTAAATTAATATATGTTATAAATCTTATGGAGCCCATGATCGGGATTGAACCGATGGCCTCTTCCTTACCAAGGAAGTGCTCCACCACTGAGCTACATGGGCAAAGATATTTTATGAATAATGGAGCGGGAAACGGGGTTCGAACCCGCGACATTCAGCTTGGAAGGCTGACGCTCTACCAACTGAGCTATTCCCGCGTATATAATAAATACTGCTGCTGCTTAATTAGTAAATTACAAAATAAATTATTACCGGCAAATATCAATAAATACTTAGTTATTTATTATATATATAAATACTTTAAAGTAAACGCTTTAAAATATTTCCGGCATAATCTCGCATAGTCTATTATAACTTCGCATAACTTCGGCAATCGGCATTATACATAATAAATATTCATAAATAAATATAATAAATATTCGCGCTCAAAAAAAATAATAACTGGTGGAGAGGGGAGGATTCGAACCTCCGTAGACTTGCGCCGACAGATTTACAGTCTGTTCCCTTTAGCCGCTCGGGCACCTCTCCTGCTTTTTAATAATTATTATGGAGCTGGCGATGGGAATCGAACCCGCAGCCTGCTGATTACAAATCAGCTGCTCTACCATTGAGCTACGCCAGCCTTACCTGATAAAATATAGCAGCCGCAAATTATACATAAACTTTTTTTCGTAAGAAATCTTATTAATAATTAATAAATAATGTATAAACTTTCAAATTGCTTAAACTTAAAAATGAACAAGAAAATATTAATGAAATATTAATGAAATTTTAATAGTACCAAAAATATTATGGTATTGTCAATATATTTTTTAAATTATTTATTTTTGTTATAGCGTGAAAATATGGTTGATTTGGAATCATATGTTTTATTTAGAGGAAATTTAATGCTCCGGTATTATATATAGGTATGCTGAAAAGTAAAAACTAATTGCAATTTATTTTTTATATTACATAAGTGGGGTGGATGACAGGGCTTGAACCTGCGACAACCGGAGTCACAATCCGGGACTCTACCAACTGAGCTACATCCACCATATGAATCATTTTCGATATATTTAGCGTCGATAAGATAATTTTAATATTTATTGAAATTTAAGTCAATCTTTTAAAAAATATTCGTTCAAAAAAAACTGAAACCGTCTAATCCAAGCGACTTGCCTGCGTCAGATAATATAATTACAAATTCGCATATTATAAACGTCAGATTAATACCGAGATTCGCCGGTGATATCCAATACATTGCGAGCAAATAATTTAAATTTAATAAAATCCCTACAAAAGCCGCTATCCGCGTTAAAAAACCGACCGACAGCAAAATTCCTGCGGCAAGTTCGCCTATGACAACCATTAAAGCAAACAAGAACGAATTCGGAATCACGTAATTATTTAAAAAGTCAGCATAAAATACGATAGGGTCGTGTCCCGCATAATAAGCCATTTTGTCGTGGAAGGAAGAAAAAAAATACGGATCAAGTTTAAAATGAACCGCGTATAAAAAGAACAAGCCTATGTAAATTCTGAGCAGAGCCACCCATATATTGCTATTTTTTAAACTCATATAAAATTTTAATAATTAATATAAAATTAAAAATAAAAAAATAAAATAATTTGTTGATTAAGAATTGACTGATTAAGTTAGATAATATATCTATTGTTATATTATATATAGCTGTATGCGCTGTATACACTATGTGCGCTGCGCTTCAAAGCGTACATCTCTCCTTTTAACAGGAGAGATGTACGCGGTTATTTTTAAATATGTAAACGACTAACTAAAGATATAAATAATAAGCATGCTGCCTAATCATAACATTTCCTTAACCGCATTATAAAGACCTTCAGGCGAAAGACCTGCTATCCTGTAAAGATCTGAAGGTTTACCGGAAGAAGAATAAAAAGCTGCGCCTAATTTTTTAAATTTTGTCTGGATATTATTCTCTGCAAGCAACGAACCTATAGCAGTACCTACCCCAGTTTTTACATTATGGTCCTCAATTGTAATTATCAAACCTGTCTTAGCTGCTGTTTTCAAGTCTTCAATGTCTATATCGGATGGACAGGATACATTCATAAGCATTGGTTTTATTCCGTCTTTCTGAAGCATTTTCGCTCCTTCAATAGCGTGTACCGTCATATTTCCTGTGGAGATAATACAGACATCGCTGCCGTCTATTATTTTATCCATTTTACCGTATTTAAATTCATAATCCTTTCCAAATGCCGGGTTATTCTCATCGTTTAAAATAACCGGTATAATGGAACGCCCCATTATAACAGCAAAATTACCTTCATGCGAGGCTATATATCTTATAGCTCTGTCAGTTTGGTTTGGGTCGGCAGGCAATATTACTTTAAATCCAAATATGGAATTTAACAGACCAAAATAATCGATGCACTGATGTGTTTTTCCGTCCTCGCCTACGTCTATACCGCTGTGTGTGCAGACTACTTTAAGATTTGTATGATTTATATCGTTTAATCTTTGCTGATTGTAAACTTCGTCAATACCAAATACGCCAAAATCAGCAAAAAATGACATAATGCCGGCAGTTGATACTGCGCCGGATATTGTAGCGGTATTATGTTCTTCTATGCCAGATTCAAAAAAATTCTCTGGAAACAGCGATCTGAAACTGCCTGTTTTGACAGAGCCCTCAAGATCACAATCAAACACTGCGAATGGTAACCTTTGAATCCCCGTTTCTTCTTTATATTTCTTTGCAATATCAGCCAATGCATTTCCAAAAGCAGACCGATTATCTACATTTTTTTCTCTGGTGTAAGTAATTGCACTTTCTGCGTTTTGAATTACAATATAATTGTTTTTACGCACAGCCAGCGGTTTCATTGAGAATTTCTGTTTTCTTCTGTCAATATATTCGGCTAAATTATCCGGTTCCGCAAGTTCTTTCAGAGCTTTCCTGCAGTCTTCCACATTCAAAGTAGAACCGTGAAATTTAGCATTATTTTCCATAAAAGAAACGCCTTTTCCCATTATAGTGTTTGCAATAATCGCGACGGGAGCATCGATTAAATGCGCTTTTTTAACTGCTGCGTATATGTCGTTAAAATTGTGACCGTCAATTTCAAAAGTATAAAATCCGTCAGCTTCAAAATTTTGTTTTATATTATCGGGCATAACGTCGGATATTTTTCCGCCTATCTGCAAACCGTTATGATCGACTATAACGGTTAAATTGTTTAATTTATATTTAACGGCGAATCTGCGGGCTTCAGATATTTGCCCTTTTGTTTGTTCTCCATCGCCCATAATGCAATAAATATGATTATTATAATTATGCAGTCTGGAGGCAAGAGCAAATCCGCAGGCGGCGGAAAGACCTTGACCTAGATTTCCGGTATCCCATTCTACGCCTGGAACGTACTTTTCTATATGTCCTTCAAAAGGCGAACCCGCATATCTGAACCATGTGATAGCATCGTCCACATCAAAAAAACCATAGTTCCCTAATGCGGAATAAACCCCAGGAGACGTATGTCCGTGACTTACAAGAATGATATCTCTGTCTTTTTTAAACGGTTCGTTATTATAAACATAACTATAACCGTATAAAACAGAATAAATATCGATAGAGGACATAGAACCGCCTGGATGTCCGGATGATGCAACCGTAGTCATTTTTAAAATATCGCCTCTGCATTTTTTAGCGAAATTTTTTAACGATGATATCTCTTCATCCGACAATCCGTCCATATCAAATCCTTTTTTTAATTCCATTCTATTTTTCCTCCTGAAAATAATCAAACATTTTTAATTGAATCTAAAAGTTTATTATACGATTCTTCAAATGATTTAACACCTTCTTTTTGCAAAATTTCTCCAGCCTGTTCAGTATCTATACCAATTTTTTTTAGCTCATTTAAAATATTTTCAGAACTCTCGATGTCAAACCCTGCCGTATCGGGCTTGATGCTTCCATGGTCCGCGATGCTTTCTATAGTCTGTTCGGGAAGTGTATTAATAGTATTTTTTGCAACTAAAGGTTCTACATATTTTAAATCGTAATAATCCGGGTTTTTAGTGCTGGTGCTGGCCCACAATGGCCTTTGAATATTAGCGCCCATAGATTCTAATTTTTTAAATCTTTCTCCATTAAATATATCTATAAATTTATTATATATAACCTTTGCATTAGCAACAGCAGCCTGACCTTTTAGGGAAATTATACCGCTTTTGGCATCCCCGCCGGCTTTATTAAGCGCATTATCCAATAGATTATCCGTCATTGTATCAAGCCTGCTTATAAAAACGCTGGCTACACTATGAATTTTGCTTATATCGATTCCGTTTTTATGCGCCATTTCCAAGCCTTTCATATACGCATCGGCAACATTTATATAATGGGTCAAAGAAAACATCAGCGTAACATTAACATTAATTCCTTTTCCGATAATTCGCGTTATAGCCGATAAACCTTCTTTTGTAGCAGGTATTTTAATAAGCAGGTTGGGTTCGTTTATTGAATGAAAAATCCTGTCGGCTTCTTTAATGGAAGTTTCCGTATCTGTTGCAATATTAGGCGGCACTTCTATGCTTACGAAGCCGTCTTTACCGTGCGTTTTTTTATAAACGGGATAAAGTATTTTAGCGGCGTCTTTTATATCTCTCTGAGTAATGGCATCATATATCTCAAAAGTATCAAGACCTTGAGACGACATTTTTTTTATCGTTTCCGGATAATTGCATTTTCCTGAATCAATCGCTTTTTCAAATATTGAAGGATTTGAGGTAATTCCTGTAATTATATTATTGTCAACTAATAATTTTAGTTCACCTGAATCAATCATGCATCTTGATATGTTGTCTAACCATGGACTCTGCCCGCATTTAATAAGCTCTTCAAATTTTTGTCTGTTAGATATTAATAAATTCATGTTCATAAGAGCGGCCCTCCGCATTAAAATTAATATTATTTTTTATTATAAAAATTTTAATTTTTAAAAAATAGCCATTGATTCTCGCCTGCCTTTGCAAACTTAAGCAAGGTATATTCGCCGGTGATTTTTTTTCCTTTAAAATCTAAAATATATTTGCTATTATCTTTCTTTAATAGATTATAAGTTCCCTTATCCCATATTTTTACCGTTCCCGCGCCGTAATTACCTTCCGGTATTATGCCTTCGAAATTTGCATATTCAAGCGGATGATCCGCAACTTTTATCGCAAGATGTTTTATACCTTTCTCAACGGGAGGTTCTTTCGGTAATGCAAACGAAACCAGAACATTGTTCTCTTCAAATCTTAAATCCCAGTGCAGATGGCTTGCATGATGTTCTTGAATGACAAAAATTTTATCCATTAATTTAATTTATATTATTATATTGTATTATATATTATTTATATTTATATTTATTTATATTTATATTTCATTATGCCACTTTCTTCCGTCTTTATTAATTAATTCATCTGCTTCCTTAGGCCCCCATGAACCGGATTCGTAATTTGGAAACAGCGGCACCGGCAAACTTTTCCAACCGTTGATAATATCTCCGATTAATTTCCACGAAATAAGCATATTGTCGGTTCTGTAAAATAATGTCTGATCTCCTTCCATTATATCATACAGCAATCTTTCATACGCTTCAGGCGGGGTACCTTTAAATGAAGATTTATAGAAAAAAGAAAGCTCCACGGGTTCTATTTCCATTTTAAATCCTGGAGATTTTGCTCCTATTTTTAGTTCTATGCCTTCATTTGGCTGAATAGTTATCGTGATAATATTCTGCTCAAGATTTTCAATGGAATTATTCCCGAAAAGACTATGCGGTAACTGTTTTAAATAAACCGCAATTTCTGTTTTGTGTTCTTTTATTCTTTTTCCCGACCTTATATAAAATGGAACGCCTGCCCACCTATAATTATCAATATAGAGTTTCAAAGCAACATACGTGTCCGTAATCGAATCGACCGGAATACCTTTTTCTTCTCTGTAGCTTAGCGTTTCTTCGTTATCGCCTATTGTCCCCCGGTCATATTGACCGCGCACAACATTATTTCTAACGTCGTTTATCGTCAATCTTCTTACACTCTTTAATAATTTGGCTTTTTCATTGCTTAAATCATCGGCGTCAAATATCGCAGGCGGTTCTATAGCGACTAACGACAGCAACTGCATCATATGATTTTGCATCATATCTCTTATGATACCGGCATTATCAAAATAACCGGCGCGCGAACCGACGCCTATCGATTCTAATGCGGAAATTTGGATATGGTCGATATATTTATTATTCCATACCGGTTCAAATATAGCGTTGGCAAACCTGAAAGCGAGGATATTCTGCACGGTTTCTTTGCCAAGATAATGGTCTATTCTGTAGATTTGCCGTTCCTGAAATGCAGACAAGATATTGCTGTTTAATTCATTTGCGCTTTCATAATCGTAGCCGAAAGGCTTTTCTATCACTATTCTGGAAAAACCGTCTTTTTGTTCTCTATTGGAAGCCAGACCTGAATTTTTTAAACCCTCAACGACGTCCTGATAAACACTTGGCGGGGTGGAAAGGTAAAATATTAAATTTTTTGGCATACCGTATTCTTTAGACTTCGTTTCGGTAAATGCATTCAGCGACTCGTAACTTTTAATATCGTTATAACTCATAGAAAGATAGTTTATATGTTTAGAAAAATATTTAAAATGCTCGTCGTCTATAGGTTTTTTTCTGCAATATATATTCATAGAGTCATAAATTGTTTTTTTGAATTGCTCGTCGTCCATTTTAGTCCTTGCAAAACCGGTAATGAAAAAATTATCCGGAAAAAAGCCTTCATCCCACAAATTATATAACGCCGGGAAAATTTTAATATGCGCTAAATCCCCGCTTGCGCCGAATATTATAATACCGCACGGATTAAGTCCTTTCATGAAAAATTATAGCCCGGATACTCTCGTATTAATACGGGAGAAGAGCTATCCTCCTTGTTTATTATATATTTATATATTAAAGAGCTGCGACATTATTATTGTTATTATTTATAACTCATTATTTAAACTTTCTTATAAGTCGATAACAATTTAGTCGTCGGTCGTTACCGCCGGATTTGACTGTTTTGTTTTTATTTTAGCGATTCTATCGCTCTAATATTACCCTTGCAGGCGCTCCATCCGAATCTTTTATTTTGACTGGAAGCGCAATGAGTTTATAGCTGCCAGGCTCAACGTGTTCAAGATAAAGACTTTCGATAATAATAATTCCTGCGCCGAGCAAAGCCCTGTGGGTTTCATGTCCTTTGCCGAAACCTTCTACCGAAAGATAATCTACGCCTACGAGTATTACGCCTTTATTAACCATATATTGAGCGGCGTCATTTGCGATATATACATAATCTTCATGAAAATTTTTATCCGGTATAATTTTAGAATTTTTTGTTTTAAACAATATCCTGCCGCCGCTGTTAATATTTTGCGTTTTAAGAAAATCTTCCGTTATAGATTCATATTCTTCGGGAACTTCTATAACAAGACATTCCCCAATAAGACTTTCCAATTTTAATTTATCTATGCCTATCCCATCTTCGTAAAAATGATGCGGGGCATCCATATGCGTTCCGGTATGCGTTCCGAAAGAAAGATGCGTATTATTGGCGGTGTTGCCGTTTTTAATGCTTGAAAATTGTTTTATAATAACTTCGGGGTCTTTCGGCCAATGGACCATTCCATCCTCAACCGTTAAACTTACATCAATATACATAATATTTTTCCCCTAATAATTTTATATTAGATTTATAACTTAATATTTTACGTAGTTGCATGTATAGTTTTTATCCATTTGTATTTAATACGTCAAATATTGTTTTGACGTGAACTACTCCCGCCTTAAGAGGCGTGAGCTTCCTGTTTCAACGTATGGTTACTATATCCGATATTCTGAATACCCGTAAGAGCATACTCTGCTTACCCGCGCTTATGCGGTTTTAGTTCTTTTATCGGTTTTTCCGACAAAATCAATTAAGAACTATATATATTATATGTAGCAATGGTATATTTTAATGAACAGGGTGTCCACCGAACTGGTGTCTTAACGCTGCAAGGACTCTGTTTGCAAAAGAATTCTCCTGTCTGGACCTAAATCTTGCAAATACCGATTCTGCAAGCACAGGAGCAGGAACGGCATTGTCTATAGCTTCCTTTAATGTCCACCTGCCTTCCCCTGAATCATCGACGGTAGGACCGAGATTCTTTAATTCCGGGTCTAATTTAAATGCATTATTAGCCAAATCCAAAAGCCACGACCTGACAACGGATCCATGCCTCCACAGTTCCGTAACTTCGGTTAAATCTATATTAAAATCGCTTGCTTTTAAAATTTCAAAGCCTTCGGCATATGCTTCCATCATTCCATATTCTATCGCATTATGAACCATCTTAACATAGTGTCCTGCACCTGATTTTCCCGTATAAAGATAGCCATTTTCCGGCGCTAAAGTTTTAAATATAGGCTCGCAGTATTCAAAAATTTCTTTTTCGCCGCCTACCATAGAGCAATAACCTTCTTTAAGTCCCCATATGCCGCCGCTTGTACCGGCATCAAGGAAATTAATTCCTTTTTCTTTAAGCATATCGTATCTTCTTATAGAATCTTTATAATATGAGTTGCCTCCATCAATTATTATATCGCCTTTCTCAACATATTTTGATACTTCTTCGAGCATTAAATCCGTAGTAGCCCCTGCAGGCACCATAAGCCAGACAATTCTGGGAGCCGGCAGTTTTGAGACTAATTCTTCTATAGAATCTGTACCGACGGCGCCTTTATTTTTGACCGGCTCTTCTTTTGACCTTGTTCTGTTAAATACAACTACTTTATGTCCGCCCTCTAAGAGCCTGAATACCATATTAATACCCATCTTTCCTAAACCTATCATACCAAGTTCCATAATTAATACCTCCTTAGCTTGTATTTTGCTTTTTATTTTTCTTGATTTGCTTGCTTAGTTCATTCATTAATTCATTAATTAATTAACTAATTAATAATTTCCCTACTTAACGCCTGCATTAACGTTGCCGTTTGCAGCATTGGACAAATTGCCCGAACTTAAACTTTTTCCTACCTCTCTTATAATATCTAAAGGAATAGGCATTATCATCGTAGTATTATTTGTAGAAGATATTTCATTCAGCGTCTGTAAATATCTAAGCTGCAGCGCCATTGGATTTTCAGCTATGATTTTAGCAGCGTCGCTTAATCTTTGAGCCGCCTGAAATTCTCCATCGGCATTGATTATTTTTGCTCTTCTGTCTCTTTCTGCCTCAGCCTGTCTCGCCATAGCTCTCTGCATATCTTGCGGCATATCTATTTGTTTTAGTTCCACTATAGTAATTTTAATTCCCCATGGACCTGTATGTTTATCTAATATATCCTGCATTTCTGCATTTATCTTTTCACGTTCTGCCAACAGTTTATCAAGTTCTGCTTCGCCGCAGATACTCCTTAAAGTAGTTTGAGCAAGCTGAGAAATAGCATTATAATAATCTGCTATCTGTACTACGGCATTAAGCGGATCGACTATTTTAAAATAAACTACCGCAGATATCTTTAAGGTAACGTTATCTTTTGTTATCACGTCCTGAGACGGGATTTCAAAGGTAAGTATTCTTAAAGTGACCCTCACCATTCTGTCTATTACCGGCCATAATAAAATTATTCCAGGACCCTTGACGGCTACCGCTCTTCCAAGTCTGAATATAACCGCTCTGTCATATTCTGTTATGATTCTTACGGCATATAGAATAATTATAATAGCAACAATTATAATTACAGATATAAATAAAACTCCGAAACCTTGCATATATCCTCCAAATTAACTTACTGCATTAAATAAAAATAGATAATTGCTCCAATGTATAGTATTATATTATCGCATAATATTTTTTGACATTATAAAGTATATATATTATATATAGCGCTAACCGGCTTAATAAATAGACAAAATGTTTTTAGCTGTAAGGTTTCACCTTCAATTTTAAGGAATCTTTTACAGAAACGGATGATGAATGTGGCGATTCAACCACAATGACTTTTTGACCTTTGTCGATAGCAACATCTGCGTAAGCCGTCCATATCTCACCGTTTAAATCAATCTGCCCGAAACCGCCGGCAGGGATATCTTTTGTAACAAATGCAGCGGTATTCGCAATACTGTCTATTGATGATTTCACCTTTGTTTTATTCGCTTTATATCCTAAAATTATAAATATGACTATAAAAATAAACAGCGCCACATAAGCAGGCAGAATTATTTCGGCAAATAAATCGGGAAACATTGGCGAAAATGTAAAAATAATAACCGAAGCTATAACGAATAGAATAGCGCTAATAGAGGTTAAAACACCGAACGAAAATATAAAAAAGTCCGACATTATGAGCGCGAATGCAAATATTACTAAAATGTAAGCCGTCATTATCATGATTTTATCAGTTATTATTTTTATTCTTAATTTAATGAATTATAAAAATACAAAATAATATAAAAAAATTAAATATATTCTTATTCATCGGCGGATGCACACTGAATCGAATTTTATATAAAATAATAAATAATAAATAATAAATAAATTTCTTATATATATTCTGACAGCAAGACGCGTATCAATTTCATATCTTCCCATACATCTTTTTTCGCCGACGGATTTCTGAGAAGATAAGAAGGATGAAAAGTGGGTATCACTTTTATATTTTTATAATTATAAATTTTACCTCTATGACTGCCTATTTTTTCAAATTCAATATTGTCTCCGCCGGCAGCGGCATTGTTAATTTCATTAAAAATAAACATCGTTGAAAATTTTCCGAGAGTGCATATAATTTTAGGCTTTATTATATCAATCTGTTCTCGTAAAAACGGACTGCAATTTTCAATTTCATTCTGCTCAGGATTTCTATTGCCTGGCGGTCTGCATTTTATTATATTTGCAATATAGACGTCCTCCCGCTTAAGATTAATAGATTCAATAATTTTGGTTAATAATTGCCCCGCTTTTCCTATAAAAGGCCTTCCTGTTTTATCTTCGTCCGCACCCGGGGCTTCCCCTATAAACATTAAATCTGAATCGGCATCACCTTCTCCAAATACTATCAAATTTCTTTCTTTAGACAGCCCGCATTTTGTACAATTATTTATCTTATAATCCCTAAGCTTTTTTAGCGCTTCTTCATTAGCTGAATTTTCAGCGCTCTTTAACGGCGACGTAAGAGTAATATCCCGACTTTGACCTGCAGTGCTATACTGCATTGCAGCCGCAGGCTTCGTATGATTTTCCTTACGGGCGCTGTCAATATAAAACTCATTAACCGCCGCATTAAACGCAAAACTGTCTTTATATTGCGCTACCGACATTTTAAATTTTATGTTCATCTTTTATAGTCATTAGTCATTACTTTTTATGTTCCGACATATTATATATATTAATAGTGTAAATTTTATTCCTCTATCCTATTGATGCGTTCTGTGCGCCTTATTGATGCCAATTGATGCTTTGCGCCTTACTTATATTTTAGTCTTATATTTCACTATATACATACTGTATTAATTAATGTTGCAACAATGCCTCTATCTTTAATCTTAATAGACGTTATAAATTCAATCCTATATCAAAAGCTCTCAAATTATCCTTGGCTTTTGAACCTTTTAATAGTATATTTTCTATAACGTTTTTAGAAACGGGTATATTTGTTTTTGCAAATAAAACCCCAAGGGAGATAACATTGCAGGATATTATGGAACCAAAATTTTCTATAGATAATTTATTAAAATCGTAATAAAAAACATTTTCGGTTATACCGTGAAGACTTTCTAAAATATCGTCTAATTCAGGATATTTATTTTTCCCCATTCGCACGCTTATAGGAATATGCGGATTTGTATTAAAAATAATTACGGAATTTTTGTTTACATAAGAAGCCGCCCTTAACGTCTCCAACGGTTCCAGCGAAATTAAAACATCGGCATCGCCTGAAGCTATCATAGGCGAGTGCATATTCTTTCGTGGATTTTGCAATTCAGCAATTGAGTCATAAAAAATATATTTGACGAATGCTTCTACGTAACCTTCTCTTTGCGCCCCGCCTCTTCTTTCTGAACCTGATACATCTTGCATAGCAGAATCAAGAACGGCATTTTTCAGTATAGTGCCTGCAGTAATAATCCCTTGCCCGCCAAGACCGGTAATAGCTATATTAAACTTTTTCATTATTATAATATTTTAATTTATTTTATACATTATATATATTATATCTTATATCACTATTTTTAGTTCGTTTTATTTTATTTATTATTAAGAAAGTGCATTTGCGATTTTAGGTCTATTGACGGATTCAAATTAAATTCTACTTTTCTTATAGCGCTGTTTGGGCATACTTCGTAACACACGCCGCATTTAACGCATGAAACAGGGTCTATAAAATAATATTCCTTGCCATTATTAATACCGTTTTCTTTTACCGATTGAATTGCAGGACACGCTAGTTCAACAAAACATTCATTGCATTTAACGCAACGTTCTTTTTGCAATTCATATATAATTTCAGAACTATTTTCTAATTTAGATTTAAGATTTTTTATTTTCTTTCTTCTTTCTTCCTGAAGAATACATTCACGTTTAGCAATTATAACTTTGAGTCCTTTTTCCTTCAGCGCTTCTTTTATAATAACGCTGAATCTTTTTACGCTGTTAGGGTCAACGGTTTTAATATACGAAACGCCGAGCGATTTAAGCAAATCTTTTAAATTAACAGAATGAGGAACGGGGGTTCCGTCAATATCCGTTTTAGTTGAAGGAGTTTTCTGATGCCCCGTCATTGCAGTCCAGCTGTTATCAAGAATAATATATAAGATATCTGAATTGTTCTGTATCGCGTTCATAAGAACAGGTATCCCTGAATGATAAAAAGTTGAGTCTCCGACTAACGCTATTATTTTTTTGCTCTTATCCGCTATACTGATAGCCTGGCCTATGCTTAATCCTGAATTCATGCAGGTTAGCCAATCCATAGCATTATACGGCGGTAATAATCCGAGAGTGTAACAGCCTATATCGCCTGCTATGATAACATCTCTGTCTTTAGAGTCGGTATTGGAATACCCCGATGCTTTTAAAATTGAATAGATAGTACCGCGATGAGGACATCCTACGCAAAAAGTTCCCATTCTCTGCGGAATTTGAGCCGAAAGAATTTCCGATTTATTAACTGCTGCAGTAAAATGTTCTGGGGCTGCTTTTCCTAAAAAACCGGATACGCCTTTAATAACGTCGTCTATAGTCAGTTCTCCATAGGCTTTGAATATATTTTTGCCGTGGATTTTTCCGTGGTAGCCAATTTCGAACGCTATTTTTTTAATTTGAAATTCTAAAAAACCTTCTGCCTCTTCAACAATAACAACTTCATCTAAATTATCTAAAAACTCTCCTATAAGTTTTTCAGATAATGGAAAAGTAATCCCTAATTTTAAAATTTTATAATAATCCGCATTAATGAAATTCAATGCCTCTATTAAATGGGAGTATATAACGCCTGATGAAATAAAACCTATTCTTGAATTTTTTGTTGAACTGATTTGAGCATCTATAATCATATTTAATTCAGAATTATAGGCATATTGTTTAAGAAGTTCGCTCCGTTCAAGATATTTTTTATGATTTTTAACGGCAAGATTAAAAAGATTAAGATAATTTTCAGGATCTCTTTTGAAATTTCCCGATATTAAATCTCTGTCTAAACAGTCGCCAAAATGCAATATGCCTGCATTATGACACAACCTTGAAGGAGCCATGAGTATAATTCCGAAAGAAAACTGTTCCGAAATATCGAAAGCCTTTTTTGTAAAATCTTTAGCTTCCTGTATATTTGAAGGCTCTATAATAGGCATATACGTATGCAGGCTATACCATCTGTCATCCTGCTCATTAGAACTGCTGGGGGCTCCAGGGTCAGAACCTATAGCCAGAACCAGCCCTGCTTTAACACCAGTATATGCTAGAAAATGCGCCGGTTCGCTGGCAACATTTAAACCGACATTCTTCATTGCGCATAAAGACCTTATCCCAGACCATGAAGCGCCTATTGCGCCGTGAAGAGAGATATGCTCATTTAGGCTGAATTCCGTATAAATATTTTTTATATTTTTTTTATTTTTATCTAATGCAATAATAATTTCGGAAGCAGGAGTCCCCGGGTACATTGATGCATAGCCGATTCCGGCTTCAAGCGCCCCTCTTGCAATTGCCTCATTCCCAAGGATTATACCTCTGTCGCCATATTTCCCGTCAACGAACAAATTTGCCATATATACTTTATTGCAACTTTTTTAATATATTTATTTTTGGGCTTACAATCTTTATAATTAATCCGTCCGCTTTAAAATTCAAGGCGTCAGAGTAAGCTTGCGCCAATGAATTAAAGGTTTTTCCTGTTTCTAATTCATTAATATGTATAAAAACTTTTTTATGTTCTTTTTTAATATATTCAATTGCGCCGATATTGTCTGTAAAAGAATTAATTATAAAATTATCTGCGCCGACTGCTATAAGCTTTTTTATCTTTACCATATCCGCAGGCGTCGATGCAGCTATTTTAACGCCAAGATTAAAATTTTCCATGTTATATGAAGCATCTTCATAGTTAACGATATTATTATTGCCTGGTGAATCGTTATTTGAATTATTTTCAATTAATTGATTAATTGACCTGGATTTTTTTATAATAGAGCTAAGAGCAACCACGTCTATATCATAAACAGGCTTAGCAGAATGAAATGCCGTCTTCATTGGGTGCAGTCCTTCAGATATTATAATATTTTTTAATCCGAGCTGATTTAAGGTAATAATATCGGAAAATAACGCAATTCTGTTTTTATCTCTCATATTAACGGAATACGTTATTGCCGTAT
>JAKAQK010000205.1 GCA_021822625.1 bacterium
CTTCCACTATGGTTCCCATCTTATCGGATATTTCTCCAAGTCTCTGATTAAGCTTTCTCTGCTCCGCCCTGTTCTCTTCCCGGTATTTCTCGAAAGCTAATCGGTTTTCTTCGCGGTATTTCTCGAAGGCTAAATTGTTTTCTTCACGGTATTTCTCGAAGGCTAAATTGTTCTCTTCGCGGTATTTCTCGAAGGCTAAATTGTTTTCTTCGCGGTATTTCTCGAAGGCTAAATTGTTCTCTTCGCGGTATTTCTCGAAATCTAAGCGCATCTCGTTCTTGAATTCGGACATCTCGTTCTTGAATTCGGACATCTCGTTCTTGAAATCCAGAAGTCCTCTCTGGGTTTCAACCTGCGCTTCGGCAAGCCTTATAAGCGCATCTTCTAACCTGTCGACTCTGTGTTCCAGTAAAGCATTCGAGCTCATGTTAATGCTTCCATTGTTTAATTTTTAAAAATTAATTTTTTATTTAGATATATTGATTTTAACATCTAAATATATTTTTTTCAAATTATGACGGATTTATGACGGATTTATTTAAAACATTATTTAAAAAATCAGTTGAATTTTATACAAAAAAGATTTATAATTAGTATCATATTTGGTATAAAATAGAAATTCCAAAGGAGAATATTTTATGAAAACTATTTCGGCAAACACTACGGTTAGCGTTTCTGAATTAAAAAAAAATTTGAGCGCCATCATAAAAAAAGCTGACGGAGAACCAATAGCTGTATTAAATCACAACATACCTACCGCTTATCTTGTGCCTTCCGATACTTACGAAGAACTTATATCCAAACTCGAAGATTATGAACTTGGCCTCCTCATTAAACAAAGAGAAAAAGAAAAACATCATGCCGTAGAAATAAAATTAAATGAATTATAAGTATAAACTGAAATTTATCCCTACGGCATTAAAAGAATGGGATAAACTTGATAATTCTATTAAAGAGCAATTTAAAAATAAACTATCGGAGCGCTTAAGCAATCCATGCGTGCCTTCAAGCCGTCTTCACGGATTTGAAAACTATTATAAAATAAAACTTAAATCTGCCGGTTACCGTCTTGTGTATGAAGTATTAGAAAATGAAATGAGCATAATTGTTATAGCTATCAATAGACGGGATAAAATTTATAAAAAACTGAAAGACTAAAAATCATAAAATCTATTTAATATTCTTTGCGTCAATATTTATCTACATCTGGAGACTGCTGTTAAAAGCATTTAACGCAATCCCCAAAAATCAGTTTTACTTCTATGCTTACGTTCTTACTATGTTCGCAGCTTTTCCCGCTATATTTATGTTCGATAATTTTAATACTCTATTCGATATCTTTGCTGTAGTGCCAACTTTGTTGATTTTAGTAAATTATTGAATTAATAAGACGATATCATTTATCATTCTAATTATCTGCTCTTTATTATAGCCTATTATTCCAATTATTTATTTTTTATATCTGTCGGTGAAAATATTGTTTTGAAACGGGGGCAGGCGCTTTTATGCCCGCCGGAGTGGAAATAAATCCGTCCCTATTGATTTTAAAGTATTTATGCGATATAATTACTATGTATAATGTATATGCATATATCAAATTTATTATGTAAAATGCTCATAACTTTATTTATTTTTCTATTTCTATTTATCGCTCGATTTAATATTTTATATTTATGATATTCGATAGAGATATCGCAAAATCTATATGGAGGGAATTCTCCGGCCGCGAAATAGTATTTTTGCTCGGCACGAGACAGACTGGAAAAACCACGATAGCCAAGATTCTGCAAAGCAAATGGAAAGGCGAAAACTCGCTTTATATAGACCTCGAAGACCGGTCGTATAGAAATAATTTTAACGCTCCAAGCATAGATGCTCTCAAAAACGTATTATTAATCGAAGGTATAGATATAAAAAAGCCCGGTCTGCTTATTTTAGACGAGGTTCAGCTCCTTGACGACCCGTCTAATACATTAAAACTGCTGCACGACCATTTTATTAATTTAAAAGTTGTAGCTACCGGCTCTTCAAGTTTAGAGATAAAGCAGAAGTTTTCGGATTCGCTATCAGGCAGAAAAAAAGTATATCTAATTCAACCTCTTAATTTTGACGAGTTTCTCTTGTTTAAAGGCGAAGAAAAATTGCGCCGCTTAAGAGAACTGTTTAAAAAAGAGGATGAAAAGGGCAGGCAAAAATTATCAGATGCCGGCACTGTCGGCAATTATGAAGCAAGTTTATCCGCCTTATTCGACGAGTATTTAATATACGGCTCTTATCCCGAGGTCGTCCTTTTAAAAAATAAAAAAGATAAAATAGAAAAAATCGGCTCTATTGTTACGTCATACATACAGAAAGATATAAGGGATATTGCAAGAATAGACAATATAGACGGATACAACAATCTTTTAAAATATCTCGCAATTAATACCGGTTCCGAATTTAATTCGGCTAATTCGGCAAAAACATTATCCCTGCAAAGAAATACGATTCAAAGATATATAAGCCTTTTAACGGAAACGTTTGTAATAAAAGAGCTGAAGCCGTTTTTTATCAATAAAAACAAAGAGATATCTAAATCCGTGAAAATATATTATAAAGACACCGGCGTAAGAAATTTCCAGATAAAAAATTTCAACAATATGGAATTCAGGGAAGATGCCGGCAAACTTTACGAAAATTATATTTTTAACGTTATGGGCAATACTGCGGATATATTAACGTCTAATTATTTTTATCGCACTACGTCTCAGACCGAAATAGATTTTATCCAGGACAAAGAAGACGGCTTGTCGCTTATCGAGGTAAAATCGGGAATATATAAAAATATTCCAAGAGCCGTTATCGAATTTGAATTAAAATATAAAAAAATACTAAAAATAAAAAATAAATTGATTATAAACAAATCATACTTTAACTATACAAAAGAAGTAAAATTTATACCGGTATTTTTAATTTGAAAAAAATCATAATAGACTTCCACAATTTAGTTTAAATTTATTTCCACTTATTTTTTATTCAACTTATCGAAATTCAGCATATCCATATAGTCCCATTCGCGGTATGCCATAGCGTATATTTTGTTTCTGGTAAGCTGATT
>JAKAQK010000050.1 GCA_021822625.1 bacterium
GGATTAGTTTTTTTAACGGCGCTTACAATTTCATTTACACAAATGGATAAATTTTTATCTCTGAAATTTTTATTTATCGATTGCTCCTTAGTATCTAAAATTCCAGTTCCTTCTTTATTTTTTCTTTCATTTAATTCTATATTTGACATTTTAACCTTATAATCAATTCCTATGTTTTTGGCAGGAAAACTATTTGCCATAATGTGAACAGACTTATATGTGCGCTTATTTATTCTCAAATCGTTTATCTTCATGTCAATACATTTTTTACCTCTGGAAGGAGATATCAAAATTTTTTCAGGAGAGGTCTCTTCTGAATTTAAGAATTTATCTAAAACATTTTCATTATTCAACGATGCGTCTGATATAATCAACGAAATTTTAAAAGGAGCTCCGCTGAAATTTCGCGCGTTTCCTAAATTATTTGAAGCTCTAAAAGGATCTACAAACTGTTTTTTCAACCAGCCCAATATTTCCTTCACAAATAAAGAACCTGAATCACTTCCGGTTATTTCATCCGCCATAACAATTATATTTGGAATTCGTTCTGCAAAACTCATCCTTTCGTCCCTCATGGCTGACGAACCGGCTTTGTTATTTATAAAAATTTGGTCGAGAGCATTTACCGTCGATGATTGTGCGGAACCTCCATTCTTTTTACTTTTAGTTAATCGGTAGCCCTGAAGAGCGAATGTAAGAGCAAAACGATTGATATCGCTATTGGAATTCATTATATCTTTTAAAGCATTAGATAGACACCTTATGACACCCGACTTGACACGAGTATTTACCTTAAAATCGCCCTCATAAATTTCATCTTTTCTGTATTTGTTACCACCGTAGCTTTGCTCAATTTCTTTTTCCTCTTCTTTAGATATAACTAAAATTGAACCGTCAGGTTTTTTAAAAGTTTTTTCATCCATTCCATCGGCAACGACGCATCCGCAGTGAAATTTATTTTTTTCGATACAATTCTTTAAATACCATATGTCAAAAGAATTTATTAATCTAGAATTTGACGTCAATGTAATACATTTTTCTAAATTATTTTTAAAACTAGCAATTTTTTGTGTAACATCCCTGTTAATTACAACCCTGGGGCTTGTATAAATAAACAGGTATCCACCTTCAAGACTGTTAAGATAATCAATTAATGCCGTCGTTTTTCCGATTCCAGGGCTTCCTTCGAGCGCTAATATATTAACAAATCCGAGCTTTTGATATTTTAATATAATTTCAATAAGAGACGCATGAATATCCCTTAATGTAATACCGTTATTTTTACAATTAATAATGTTAAGTTTTTCTGTGAAAATTTCTCTAAAGGTTTTAGGTGTATCTATAATTGACGAAATAAATGAAGGATTATCGCCGAATTGATTCAAACTATCATCATTAATCAATTCCTCAGGCAATAATTTTACGGCTTCTTCGACTGTAAACAGCTGTGACATAGAAAAATAATCAGAGCCGCCCTCAAGCCTTTCGCTGAATTCTAATGCCAAATCCTGCCCCTTATTTATATTATCTATATATTCATCTATTTTACCCAAGTCTTTTATGCCGTTATACAAGTCCTTCGGAAGTTTATTAAAAATACCGTTTCGCAAAAATCTTTTTATATATAATTCAACATCGTCAGACTGTTCGCCATAAAAATTATTTTCTTTATGTTCCGGTTTATGTTCCGGAATATTTTGATAAACTTCGCCTAATTTCTTCATCAATTGAAATTTTATATAATTTTTATTATTTGCGTCTCCCTTAGTTTGACAAAAACCTGCAAAATTTTTGTCGGCATTATCGAAATTTGTCGATGACGAATGGAGCGAAGTGAAGCCGGCATCGGACAAATCATGCGCAGAGCACATAGAAGATATGCTTTCAACACCGACGGGCGTCAATGCTAAAGCGGTTATGTTAAGTAGCCCGCGATCTAGTTTCTTAAAATATTGCAATGTAGGTATTGAATTATAAGCATAGCTGCATGCCTGACATAATTTATAAAAAGGCTTATCTTTTGATGTGAATGCAGACAAGTAGGCGCTGATATTATCAGATAACTTAAATGATTCGCCGTCTACTTCTGCAGATATATTTGTAAATACACTTCTTGAATTTATATATGCCCAGTAATGTATAATCTCTTCTAAATGTGCAATTTCATAATTAAAATCTTTTACTGCAACGGCAAAATCTGCATTGTAAGAATATTCCTGAATGAGCAGATAGTCTTTATATTTGTCTGCGCGACCGGCAACATTATCGCCGTAACTACCGGATTTTTCAATATTATTTGTATATATTTTATTTTTTTTATTTTTCAGAAAAAGTATAAAATCTGCATTAACAGGCATTCCGCGACCGTTAATTCTAGAAGCGCTTTCAGGCTCTAAGGCAATATCGCCTAATTGTCTAAGAAAATTTTTTGCAGTTTCTTTCATGGTTAATGTTACATTCTTATTATCATTATCGTCAGGTACAACCAAAGGACACCAAAGAAAATCTAAATCAAACAACTGGGTTAAATCAGATATCTGAGCACCGGGAATATCTTTGCAGATATTTTTTAAATATTCCCTTGTAACAGTAAATCCATTACCAAAAGCAAGGAGCGACATATGCTCCAAAATACGCTTAAATAGAGATTTGAGATTCTCATCTGTCAATGAACATGATTTTATTACCGACTGATAAATGCTGCCAAGACTTTTTGTTCGCCAGTCTTCTAATACGGATGACGACGGGAACGAGTTTTTGTTTAGTATATTATTTTCGGCGAGACAGGCAAGCACTCCTCTTTTCGCAAAAACTTCATAAGCTTGACCAAAAATAGATGCTGTAGATATACCTTGCGTAAAATTTTCCATTAAATTTCACCTAACAAGACTTTTTTATAGTATAAAAGCGCTATTTACTTGATACATTCCCTATGCCTATCGGTAATTTATGCAAAACATTTTTTACGTTAGTAAGCGCAGCGGAAAATGAAAATACCGCGCGTGTTTTATTTCTGTTTAAATACAGATTAGTTTCGCCGGCGTCTCCAATATAATTTATATTCGTAAATGCAAATGGATTTAGTTTGGGAAGAAATTGTTTTTTAGAAGAGATTTTTTCTCTTTCTATAAAATGCACACCCCTCAATAAAAAAATTATACTGTTATAAACATTCTTATCCCCTGTGATACCTAATATATTCGCTCTAATTTTTTCATAAAGAATTTCATCCGAAAATTTTGCTTCGCTATCAAAAAAGTATGTGCAGAAACCGGATTGCGGATAATATGCTTCATCATAAATTGATAATGTAGCAAACGTATATATCGGCAGCGAAGTTTTATATAAAGAAGATGACATTCTCCTGCTGTCGTACATCTTGTAATTCTCAGAAAACGATGATATTTCAAATCCGCTTTCGTTTTCATTATCCCTTTTCCTGAATCTGGTTGCGGAAAAAACATCTTTTCTTAAAGGATAAATAAAGACATCATTTATATCAATATTTTTTATATAATCAAATGTAGAATTTAAATAATTATATTCGCTGCTGTCCCTGAGAATATGGTGTCTTTCAAATTGATGCGATAATAATATAATATGATTATAATTTTCGTTCTTTAATCTTGCTATCTCTCTTATTATATATTTGGGATGTTCGAAAAAATCATTGTCTATAAGATTTACGTCCGTTTTATCTAAAAATATAGATAATTCATCGGCCATATCGGTATTTAACTTATAAGTTTTTACAATCAGCATATCGGATTTATTTCCAGAATAGGTATTTACAGGTCTCGTTATGTAAGATATTAGAGCAGTATTATTTTTAATACTATTTATATATTGATAATCATTATTATGGCAATGCGCCGATTTATCGTCGTTATTTTGAATAAAGCTGTTTTTAGCTTCCATATGAAGGTTTGCATTATTAGCTAAATCTAAATTTCCGTCGGTTTGTCGAATCATATTAATATTTTTAGATCGTTCGCTATTATTATTATAAACTGCGCAATTCTTATCTTTTTTGGTTATTATAATGGGGAAACCTCCTTGAAAAGCAACAAAAGCGCTTCTCTTACGCCACATTACACTATTATCGTTTTGTCGCTCATTAAGATTATAGCCCTGCATTTTAACTAAAAGTTCGTTGGAAAGAATAAGTTCTACTGCGTGGCACATGGCATAAAATTTTTCATCCCTGTTAGAATAATCATCGTAACTCTGCAAACGCAATATATGAACTTTCACATTTTTTGATTCTGTTCCGTTATCAAGACACTTAATTCTGTTTATAATATAATAAGATATAAGATATACGATTATGGACAGAGCCGAATAATTGCCGATGAAAAAACTATCAGGGGGCGTGTTCTCTGTTTCTGTTAAAGTTTTGCTGTATAGCATATTTAAATCTATTTTATATCTAAAATTAATACCCGGATTCAAAAGTGTTATATTGTTTTTGCCGGATATACGCCAATTTTTATAATTTTCCTCTGGTATAAAACTTATAACAAGAACTTTGTCGTTCAAATTTCTTTCAATTTTAAAGTTTAGCGGCTCTTCTGTTGACTTATGTAATATTTTTTCTTTAATTGCAGCCTCTATCTCAATCGTTAATATGGAATTATCATTCAATCTGTTTATGTCGATATTTCCGCTTTTATCTATAATATCTATATGTCTAAACCAATTTTGATAATTCCTATCATCTTTAAATGAATTCTGCCGGCATGAATTTTTAAAAACTTGTCCTTCGTCTATTGAATCAATATCTATAATATCTGCATCTAATTTTAAATAAAAATTATTTATAGCAGAACTTAAATTCTCCCCGAGCATTTTTTTGTTTTTCAATATTGATGAAATTTCAAATGCTAAATCGTCTACAATTTTGTCTTCGTGACTTTTTTTAAGGCTGTCAATCATAAATTTGATAGTTTTTTGTGGGGTGTCTTTTAATCTTCTAATTAAATCGTATAAAACTTTTTCAAAATCATCTATATTAATTGTCTGCTGCGCTGGGTCGCATTTCAGATTATTGGAAGGGATAACAAGATATAACAAAATGAGACTTGATAAATTTTTTATTATTCTAGTATTTTTTAAATAAAAATTTGAAAATAATGTTGAATTATTAGTTGAATTGCTATGGATATTGTCAGATAAATTCATATTCTGATCTAAATTTTTTTCTATTGTTTCCAATCTGGATTCAAATGAAGATTTACCTGTATATATATTTTTTCCATTTAATTTAAATCTATAAGTTATCTCTCTTTCAGTTACATCGCCATATCTTAATTCTGACAACTGAACAACCCAGTCCGCCCATACCGGCAACGCTTTATAAAAAGAAACAGAATCCGCATAGTCTTTAAGCGAAAATGTAAAATTAACTCCAAAATCTCTGCTTATGTCAATATCATCGCAATTTTTTCGATTATCTGTTAGGAATTCAAAAAATAATCTAACATTATTAATATAGCATTCTAAATTTTTAGATATATTTTTTTGATAGCTTAGAATTTCCATCAATTTAAATGTTATTCTTAATCGTACCCTGGAAAGAGCATCTCCTGATAAAAAATTTAAAAGTTCATCCACTTCGTTATCAGGTTTATTTTTTTTCATCTCTATGGATTCGACAATAGATTCGATTATATCTTCTTGAAATTCTTCTAACCGAAGTTTTTTCTTAATGCCATTGACGATATTGCCGTAGATATTGCCGTCTTTTACTTTTTCTATAACCGTAAAAACACGTGCTAAACTATTTTTAACAAATTCTTCAGATTTTATTTCGTCTGCATCAACAAATTTTATGGGTACAAGCGCTGCGCAATCACCCCTATTTATGCTGCTGTTGGCAAATCTATCATCAAAACCCATCTGTTTTGCTAAATTAAATATTGCCGTTTTAGAATTCTCGGCAAGAAGAGAATTTATTTTATTATCATCCAAGATTCGGGATAATTCAGATGATATTAACATATATAATTTTTCAACATTGTCAGAAAAAGATTTCTCAGTACCGGCTTTAATGTAACCGCCAATTTTATGAACTTTTTTATTTTTAATTTTACCGGTTAATTTATTAAAACCGCTAATAAAACCATTCTCGGTATCATCCAGAAATCTTTTAAACTCGGCACGCTTAGATAAAGCGAAAAGAAATGATTCTAGTCCAATGTCTAAGATATGATTATTTTCATCAAATTTGAAATCAAAACATTTATCCGGTGATTCGGATAGGGTTGCGGTTATTAATTTAACAAGCTGCGATAAATTAACAGAGGGGATTTGACTATTTAAAGATAAGGCTGCGCCTTCCATAATTTAAAATATATTAATTAACTTAATTACTTTAATTAAATTACTACTTTAAAATTTATATTTTATTTATTTAAATTTAAAAATTGCTTAAAATATATCTCGGCATGCGCAAAATAGTTGACATCTTCTATTCTATGCAATTATTATACTATAACATATAATTTATCATAATAAAACATATAGCATATATCATAACATATACAGGCGCATATTTTATTATAATATCTATATTCAAAATTATTTTTTTATCCCGATTTTATATTTAGCCCAAAACACCTGAAAACCTCCCTAAGTTCGTTTTTGATTGATTGATTTAGGAAGAATATGCTATGAATTTTTAAGTACGGAATGTAAAAACTAGGTTAAGTTCCATATCATTAAATTAATATGTTATTAACGGTATTTTATTATGTTTCATGTGAAACATAATTTTATTGCATATATTTTATTTGATATGTGTATTAATTTTTTGGGCAAATAGTAGAAATAATATTTTTAATATTCAACGTCGAGCAAGTAACTTGCAGCTTGTTTTAATTATAAATTAAAGGTTATTTTTGCATATTTTCTCAACTTTTTTATGAATATCGGCTTCCAGGTTCTCTTTGCTAAGACCATCGTTATAATTTTTCATATTTATCTCTTCAGTTCCGGCAAATGGAAATATTTTTTTGTTATTACCGGCAGCATCAAAAAATTTAACTGCTTGTGATTTGATATTTTTTATATTTAATTCTAACAATTGCAAAATATCTTTCTTAGAAAAAATTTTATTTTTAATATCTATATATATTCTTTCAAATTCAATATATGCAGGATTATTTTTAACAAAAAAATCAATTTTCCCTGAATTTAAATAAATCTGAGTCAAAAATATAATCCTTAGCGCGTTTATTGCTTCTTTAATATCATAACCGTATATATCTTTATACACTATGGTATTTGAAGTGTAGTTATCTTTAACTATATTTAATCTTTTATTATTTGCAAGACCAATAAATGAATTAAAATTTTTTTCATAATTCAATAAAACAAATTGTTTAATTTCTTCTATCAGATTTAGCAATAAATAATCACGGCTGCGTAAAATATTTTGAATATTTTTTTCAGTATCTGCGACATTATTTTTTAAAATTAGGTTTAGCTCATCCCAAAAATAAATGCTGCCGCAAATTAACGGCTCGATAAACTTTACGTTTCCGTTCATTGCATGATGAATAAATTCATGAAACGGGGTTATAAAATAATCATAATTTGATTCAATAACAGAATATCTTATAAATTTATTATTAAAAAAATTATGGAAATCAGGATAGTAAACTATAAAAAAATCATAGTCGCTTTCTTTGTTTTGAAGACCATAATTTCTTGAACCATAAAATGCAATAAAAGCGATATTAAATTTTTGATTATCGTTTTCACAAAATTTGATATTATCCTCATTCTTATCTGCATTATGTAAAGCAGCTGTATGATTAAAGGCATCGTTAGCAGGAATATTGCAATAGACAGGCTCGGTTATATTATTAGAAAGACTGTTTATAATAGTGTAAAAAACATGCGAATTAACAAAACCGTCATAAATTTTATCTTTATCGGATGACATACCGCTATTTTATCACTATGCGCTAAAATATTGCAACAATTGAAATTTCATAAATAATTATTTACGGTATATGTCGATTAGCATATGACCGCTTACTACTTTAGAGATTCCAGATAAGCGGAAATTTTATAAAGCTGTTTGCCGGTCAAGTATCCGTACTTGGGCATTATGGCATAATACTTCTTTCCATTTATTTCAACTTTAGAGCCCGGCTTAAAATACCTGCTCGAATTTAATATAACTTTCATAGTCCAACTGAATCTTTTGCCTAATTTTCCATAAGAGCTGAGATTGGGGCCAAGAGTACCGCCGTTTCCGTTAACAGTATGACAAGTTATACAACTATAATAATTAAAAAGATATTTTCCTGATCTTACTCTGGAATTTGCGGAACACGTTTGAGGAAACAATAAGTTGAATCCGACAACAATAGAAAAAATAAAGGCTAAGAATATGGAAATAAATTTAAAATTTAAATAAGTTTGTTTGTCCCATTTATTCTGAAAAATTTGCGACTTATTTTCACATATGAACATATTAATGTCGCTGTCACTGTTATTTTTATTAAATACTATTATATCTTCTTCCATTTTTGCCTCTATAATTCTATTTATTAAATTTCAGTTTTGACGGATGATTATTTTAAAATTTAATTATTTACTTTTTTTATTTTACACATTTAAAAATTAATTGAATGGCTATATCTTAATTATTTAGCAGTTTTAATTGAAACTTCAACCATCATACCTGGTTTCAAGATGTGATTTTTGTCATTTAAAACTCTTATTCTCACCGGCAGCCTGTGCGTAACCTTTGTATATGTGCCGCTGGGATTGTTCGTAGGTATCAGCGCAAACTTAGACGTAGTAACGGAACCTACAAATTGGACAAGCCCTTTAAATATTTTACCTGGGAATGAATCGACCGTAACGACGACGGGGTCTCCCTTTTTAACATGCGCAATTAACGTCTCTTTTACATTAGCGGTTACCCAAACTCTTTTAAGGTTATTTATCATAAGTATAGGCGTTCCCGGAGTAATATACTCGCCTAAATATGACATTTTCTCGCTTACGACGCCGTTCACTGGAGATTTTATAAACGTATTCAGATAATTTGCCCTTGCTAATTTATAAGCGGCATCTGCTACCTTAATTGAAGCCTCCAAAGGTTTAATCGTGGTATACTTTTTTGCAGTTATAATACTTTTTGTATATTGCGCATTAACAAAGCTCCTTCGTGCAGACATGTATGCCGTTAGTGCGGTATAATAATTTTGACGCGCAACAAGATAAGATGTTTTCAGCGTATCAAACTGTTCGCGCGTTATAAATTCTTTGCTCAAAAGTTTAAGACCCCTCAAATAATCTCTTTTATCTAACTTAAAAGTCAACTTCGCCGCAGATAAAGCAGAAGAAGACTTTTTTAAATTTAATTTATCTAAATAATAATTATTAAATGCCGTTCCTGCAAAATTTCCAATTGAGCCGCCTGCATTAAACAGATTTTGTTTTGCCAAATCATAATTTGCTTTAGCCTGAAGCATCTCGGGATAATAAGTAGATTGATTAATAACTGCTAAAAGTTCGCCTTTTTTAACAGATTCGTTTTTATGAACGTATATCGAACGTATATTGCCTGGAACCATCGAACTTACGGCGTAAATATGCCCGTCAACCTGTGCATCCTCGGTATAAACGTGATTTAATGAGTATAAATACCATTTGAGAACGAACACTCCACCTACAATTGCGATTAAAACAATAATTGAAGCAAATATTATATTTTTTTTCGTAAATTTGGAGGCGCTTTCATCCATTGCAACCGCATTTTTATTTACATCAGCGCTCCCGCCATTTTTGTTTTTTCCGTTATCTTCATTCATAATACAGAAAAGCCTCCAAATTCTAACAGTAATATTACATACATAAATTGTTTATACAGTATAAAATTAAAAAATAAAAAAAATATAACCTAAGAATATAATAGAAATTATTAAATTAATTAGAGCTCAAATTAATACTTAAACCTATCAATACTTAGACGAATAAGTTTCCTTTTAAATGAACCGGTTAAAGTTTTAAAATCTAATATAGAACTATAATAATCTAACTTTTCAGCGAGCAGATTATGACGCGCAGATGCAAGTTCAGCCAAAGCAGTAATTACGTCAACACTGGTTGCAACGCCTGCTTTATATTCTTCTTCAACAAGTTTATAGTTTTTAAAAGCATAAGATTCTTCATGCTTTAAAGCTATTATTTGATATTTAAGATTCTGTATATTGTAAAACCCCGATACGACGTCCGCCCTCAAATTTCTTTTTGCCTGAATTAATTCATACATATTTGCGTTATTTTGAGACCTTGCCTTTTCAATAGAAATAATTCTGGTACCTCCCTGAAATATAGGAAATGTTAAAACTCCCGCCGCAGTCCAATAATGTTCATTTCCTTGGGGAATGAAATGATTATCGGATATGCCGTTATATGTAGCTTCAAAGTTTATTGTAGGTATATATTTGGTTTCATAATAATAGACTTCATCCTTCGACTCTTTTTTTAAAAATTTGAGAGACTTAAGACCGGGATTATATTTATATGCCAATTTTATATATTTTTTCAGGTCGTTATTCAGCAGTGACGGATTTTTCGGTTTAACTACTTTAAAATTAAAACTTACTCCTATAATTGCCCGCAAATTTGCTTCAGAGGATTTTAATTTATTTTTTGCGGCGATATATTGCTGTTTAGCCTGATAATATTCTGATTTTGCCTGTAATACATCAGTTATAATAGCAAGACCGGCAGTAAGTTTTGCTTTGGCAAGCTGCAAATGAGACAAAGCTTCTTTCATAGTTTTTTTGTCGGCTTTGACCAAATTTTCATCGCTTAAAACATCGTAATAATCGCTTGCGGTATCGAACAGTTTATTTTGAGAGACGTTATTTAAAGACATCTTAGATGATTTTATAAAATTTTCTGCTGCATAATAAGCAGGTATAGCAGGTATATTAAGCAAAGGCTGCGTTAATGCGAATGTATAGCCGTAAGTCGGATAAAAAAAAGTAAAAATATTACTTCCTCCGGACGACGTCTGCGAAGATGAACTCGGAGAATTCTCGTGAAATCTCTGGTCTTTATAGGTGAGTGAAATATTCGGAAGCAGCATGCTTATAGCAGTCCATTTGACCAAAGTTGACTGGTAATAAGTTTCTCGCTGAGACTTGATGGTTCCGTTTAATTTTGCTGCGTACATGTATGCCTGATTTAATGTAATAATTTTTTCGCCATATGATTTTACGGGATTCAGCAGCATACATAAGACTAAATAAAAAAACAAAAAAAACACCTTCATAATAATTTATCCTATAATTTATAATACGATTATAAATACATAAATAGTTTTATTTATCTCATTATATCTTTATCGTCTACATTATTTTATTATAATGACTAATTAGTCATTATGCAACATTTTTTTTATACAGCTTTATTTTAAAAAAATAAAAAATTATAAAGAGTGGATTATTAAACCTATGGCCGCAAGGGATAGAACAACCATCACGATAATATAAAAAAATTTCTGATTAATTTTAAAATGGAGTTTATTTCCAAAAAACAAACCTAATAAAAGAAAAGGTATCAAAAATAAGGACATTTTAAAAACTGCAAAGGTCAACAGACCCAAATATACATATAAAAATGCTCTTGTAAGGCTGTCGGTTATTGCAACGATCTGAAACGATGCCCTAAAAGCTCTTTTATTTAAATGCTTCATTTGCAGGTATGCAACAATAGGCGGCCCGCCGCCTCCATATAAACTTCCAATAAATCCGCCGAAAAAACCGAGCGGCGCTCCCGCAAAATTATTTACAACGGGCAATTTTTCCTGCTTTACCGTTAATCCGTAAATTACGTATAATAATATAAATAAACCCAAAAATATAGTAAGTTTTTGAGGGTTTGCATATTTCAGCAAAAAGCCGCCGAAGAGCAGTCCGGCAATGGTAAAAGGCAGCAGATAATTTAAATCATGCCACTTAACTTCCTTAAAATCATATGCTCCAAGAATAATGCTTCCTGCAAAATCCAGAACAAAAACAACCGGAACCGTAAATCTGATAGGAAACATAATCGTCAAAACGGATACAGAAATTAATCCCGAACCGAACCCTATAGTTGCCCGCACAAAAAAAGCAATTAATACAACAAAAACAGCTATAATAATTTTATATGTAAAATAGTTAAAAATTACATCCATAAATTTTATTCAACCTGATATTTTTTAAAAATTATATTAAGTTATTAACACATTGAAATTATTAGCGCAGATGCCTTTGGATGGGTTTAGCTGTTATAATGTTTTAGTGCAGTGCATTAGCAGAATACTTATAGCTGCAGGTGTAATTCCGGATATACGGCTTGCATCGTAAATCGTTTCCGGTTTTATTTTATCTAATTTTTCAATAACCTCAATAGATAAACCGGATAAACTATTGTAATCCAAATTTTTATCTAAACGGTAATCTTCAAATTTTTTCATTCTTTTTACTTCTTCTTTTTGCCTGTTTATATAGCCTTCATATTTTATATAAAGTTCAACCCGTTTGAGAATCTCATCGCCGTAATCTTTTATATTTATTATATACGGCTTATTATTACTGTTTAACAGATTATCGTCGTCACATAATCTGCCATCTGCATTAAACAGATGCAATATATCGACTTCCGGTCTTTTAAGAATATTATATAATCGTCCGCCGTCGGATGTTTTTATAATATTTAATACTTCATTAAATCCGGTAATTCTCTGCCTATATATATTGTATCTTTCATCGTCTAATAACCCGATTTTTCTGCCGTATTCGCATAACCGGAAATCAGCATTGTCTTCTCTGAGCAGCAGACGGTATTCCGCCCTTGAAGTAAACATCCTGTAAGGCTCAGTCGTGCCCAAAGCGATAAGGTCGTCAATCATAACTCCGATGTATGCTTCGTCTCTTCCTAAAATCAGCGGCTCTTCGCCTTTAAGTTTTAATGCTGCGTTTATTCCTGCAATTAATCCCTGGGCTGCCGCCTCTTCATAACCGGAAGTGCCGTTTATCTGTCCGGCAAGAAAAAGATTGCCGATTTTTCTTGTTTCAAGTGAATGATAAAGCTCCGTAGGCAGTACATAGTCATATTCAATTGCATAACCTGGGCGCAGAATCTTTACATTTTGAAGCCCTTCTATCGTCCTTAAAAAATCCAGCTGCGTTTCTAACGGCAGACTCGTAGAAAGCCCGTTCGGATAATATTCATTTGAATTGAGCGATTCTTTTTCCAGAAAAATCTGGTGCCTCTCTTTATCTTTAAATCTGACGACTTTATCTTCTATAGAGGGACAGTATCTTGGTCCAATACCTTTAATAACTCCGCAGTATAATGGAGATTTATCCAAATTTCTTTTTATAATATCGTGCGTCCTTTCATTAGTATATGTAATAAAACAGCTTATCTTGTTTTCAATTTTTTTGCTGGATAACGAAAAAGGCGTGAAATCATCATCGCCGCGCTGTTCCTCAAGCTTAGAAAACAAAATAGTTCTGCCATCCAATCTTGGCGTTGTTCCTGTTTTCAATCTGCCCAATTCCAAATTGTTCCGGCTCAAACTTAAGGATAATTTATTTGAGGCAAAATCCCCTGCCCTTCCGGCTTTATAATTAAAAAGTCCGATATGAACAAGTCCTCTTAAAAAAGTTCCGGTAGTTAATATAACCGCGTCTGAGAAAAGTTTGTCTCCTGTCCACAATTCCACGCCTTTAACTATATTGTTTTCAACTATTAAAGAATCTGCCATAGATTGTATTAATGTTAAATTTTCGGTATTTTCCAGTACAATCTTCATATATTGCTTATACAGAAACATATCGGCCTGAGCACGGGACGATCTGACCGCAGGACCTTTTTTTGTGTTTAAGGTTCTGAATTGGATGCCTGTTTTATCAATTGCCCTGCCCATTTCTCCTCCAAGACTATCGATCTCTCTTACCAAATGACCCTTTGCAAGTCCGCCTATTGCGGGATTACACGACATTTGACCGATGTTGTCCAAATTAATGGTCACCGCCGCCGTATTTAAACCCATTCTGGCAGACGCAAGGCATGCTTCTATGCCTGCATGTCCGCTTCCAACTACGATAATATCAAAATGATTCTTATTCATTATATTATTCATATATTATTATTATTGATATTGATATGTATATTTATATTAAAATACAAGCCGATAGATTATTTGCCTATACAGAATTCTTTAAATAACATATCCAGCACATCCTCGTTTGTTACGTTCCCAATAATATTTTCAAGAAAATTAATCCCATCCCTTAGTTCTATAGATATGATTTCGTACGGCTCGGCATTATTAAAAGCATTTATAGCATTAGTAAGACAGAGCAGCGATTTTTCAAGAAGGTTCTTCTGTCTTAGCGTTGTAATGGCTATATTTTCTGGCAGAGCCGATTCAATTTTAAGCATTAAATCGTATAGATATTTTTTTAATGCGTCTATATTTAAATCATTTTCGGTACTAATAAAAAAAATGCCTGAAATATTTTCATTTATATTTATATTATTATTGCTGCATATGTTTTTAACAAAATACTCGGTACTGTTAGATTTACCGTCTTGTGCACCGGCTAAAATAAAATTGATTCCAAATGCGCTTCCAATATGCTCTATAATATTAGCTTTTTTTTCCGTGAGCTCAGCTTTGGACAATTTATCGGTTTTATTAAAAACCAATATTACTCTTTTATTTTTATCGCAATTTTTCACAAATTCTAAATCTTCTTCATTCAGGCGATTTGAATCAGATACTTCCGTAATGTCAATTAGATACAAAATAATATCTGATTGTTTAATAATTTCATGCGTAAA
>JAKAQK010000206.1 GCA_021822625.1 bacterium
CCCCCATGGGGGAGAGGAGATGACACAAGCGTTATAATTATAGGGAATTATCTATTTAATATTAAATTACTGGTGCACTTTTACACCGCCCGGGTGGTGCACTTTTATTCCGCACTTGACACTTATTGCATCTAAGACCTAATTTAATACAGACTACTAAAGAACTGGAGAATAAAATGCCTATTACCATAAAACTGGAAGATGACCCTTTCTATAAGGAAGGGATTGAAAAAGGGATTGAAAAAGGCAAAGCTGAAGGTAAAGCTGAAGGAGCATCCGCTGCCAAGAGGGAAGTCATAATAAACTTACGCAAGAACTTTAAAGCTACTCCCGAACTGATTGCTTTTAACGTAAACTATACAGTAGAAAACGTTATTGCCGTCCTTAAAGAAGAAGGATTGTATTAAGGAATATTAAGAAATAACTGGAGCAGATTTATTTATAAAAAAGTTTTAGAAGAATATAGGCGTCATATGCGTATTCCGTTTTGATAGACGCCGATTTAAAATTAATTAAAACGCCAAGCGAAAAATTAACTTTTCACCGATTATAAATCTCATAAATCTCATAAATCTCATAAATCACATTTTAAATTAAATTTAGATAAACTCTTTATTGCTGCATAGCCGGCTTTTTCAATTTCTTCCGTAATGATTTTTTTTTTGCTATATCAATGTTTTTATTTTTATCTATTATTTTTTTATAGCATTATAATGCGCATAATCCGATTATACATTTGATATTTTTCTCTTCAATAATAATATTACATTGTAGCATATTTTTAAGTTACGAAATATTACTTTAAGTCTTCGATATACTTTAACTATGTTCCTGTTTGCGACCTACTCCCGCCTTAAGAGGCGTGAGCTTCCTGTTTCAACGTATGGTTACTATATCCGATATACTCAAAAATTTCTTTTAATCTATCGGCTATTTTGTTATTTATTACTTGCCTGCGATATTTCACGACAAATATTAAATGATATTGCAACAAAAATACTGAGTGAAAATTATTATCATATCTTATAGTTATACCTTAATTATATCATATTGCAACTCAATGTAAAATACTTTTTTAGCAATTCATCTCCCGCTTCTTAAGCGGAAGATGAATTGCTTATTTGTAATAAAATTTCTGCTTAAAAAAAGATTTTTTCGGCAGACTTATAATCTTTGCGCTTGACAGTAAACGAACGTTCACTGTATAATATTTTAGTATAATTGCAAATATAAATGCAGTTGAAACCGTAACGACAATAACTGCAGCTAACTAAAATAATAACAATAAAGGCAATTATGTTAATAAAATATCAATAATATTAGTAAACGACTAATAATGTTAACAATGTTAATGATGTCGATTAATCAGAGCGTTCATATAATAATGTTAACAATGTTAATGATGTCGATTAATCAGAGCGTTCATATAATAATGTTAACAATGTTAATGCTTAATGATGTCGATTAATCAGAGCGTTCATAGCGATAATATGAAAAATATAACTAAACACATTAATAATAATCAAATTAGCAATAAAATAGATGAAAAGCTTAAACGCAGGGCAGAGCTTTTGTTAGCCTTTTTAGACGAGCATAAAAGGATGCCTTCTTATTCTGAAATGATGCAACTTTTTTCTCTTAAATCCAAAAATGCAGTGTTTAAAATCGTAAATAATCTTCAAAAAGAAGGATTTGTCATAAAAGACGGCAAAGGTCGCATCGTCTTCAATTCTAATTTTTATTCGCCGTCTTTTTTTTCCGTTCCTGCTCCTGCTCTTGCTCAAACTCATACTTCTCCTTATTTTTCTTCTCCTTCCTTTTCCATAAAACTTTTAGGAAGTATAGAAGCCGGTTTTCCAAGTCCGGCGGAAGAAGAGCTTTTGGATATGATTTCTATAGATAAATTATTAATTAAAAATCCGGTTTCTTCTTTTCTTTTAAAGGTAACAGGCGATTCTATGACGGAAGCCGGCATAATGCAGGGCGATTACGTAGTAGTGGATAAATCTAAAACCGCAGCGGAGGGAAATATAGTCATAGCCCAAGTGGATAACGCATGGACTATGAAATATCTGGCAAAAGAAAACGGCTCTTATATTCTTGTGCCGGCAAATTCCAGATATAAACCGATAAAACCTAAAAATGAGCTTGTTATAGCCGGAGTGGTAACGGGGGTCGTAAGGCAATATAAATAAAATAACCCAAATAAGATAAATAAAATAACTCAAATAAGATAAATAAAATAACTCAAATAAAATAAATAGATCAAATAAGATAAATAAAATAACTCAAATAAAATAAATAGATCAAATAAGATAAATAAAATAACTCAAATAAAATAAATAAATCAAATAAGATAAATAAATCAAATAAGATAAATAAATCAAATAAGATAAATAAATCAAATAAGATAAATAAATCAAATAAGATAAATAAATCAAATAAAAATATATGCAAGTTTTATCCGTTCATTCATGGCCTCAAGCTATAGCACATTTAGACGCTGACGCTTTCTTCGTATCGTGCGAACAGGCTTCCGTGCCCGCGCTTAAAGGCAAATGCGTAGCAGTCGGTAAAGAACGCGGCATAGTAATAGCTTTAAGCTATGAAGCCAAAGCTAAAGGCGTTAAAAGAGGTATGTTCGTATCTGATGCCAAACGAATATGTCCCGGTATAATAATACTTGATTCCAATTACGAAACTTACGGTCTTTTCTCCGTTCGTATGTTTGAGATATTGAAAAGATTTTCTCCCAAAATAGAAGAATATTCTATAGACGAAGCTTTTGTAGATTTAACCGGACTTAGAAGGCTCTATTCATGCTCTTATGAAGAAATAGCATTAAAAATTCAGAATACAATAGAAAAAGAGCTTTCAATAAGCGTATCCATAGGCATAAGCATAACTAAAGTTCTGGCAAAGATTGTATATTCCGGTCACAACTGGACGGCCATTCCGTTTTTAACTGGACACCTATTCCGGAAATTATTGGACACCGTAATTGCACCGTAATTTCAGTAAATTGTTTTAGTTATTTTCGGTATGCTTTTA
>JAKAQK010000207.1 GCA_021822625.1 bacterium
GTTTAAATTCAATTATGTGTTCTCTTGTCGGATATACGATATTGCGGTTTTTAAGCCACAATAGGAATTGATTAAGGTAATTCTGATATTTGATTTTTGAAACCTTGCGGATGTCAAGGTGATTAAGATAATAATTGACAAAACGACTTATGCTGTCTTCGGAAACTTCTAATTGACTTTGGGGTGTGATTATTAAGTCGTTTGACATTATTGCTATCCTTTTTTTTGATTTGCTTTCTTTTTCTTAATTACTACCGAAGGCATCTTTGCTTTGCGTTCGATTTTTGGTTTATAGCTTGTGCAGACTGTAATAATTTTGTCATTTAGCCTTATCATTGACAAATCATCCATATCGTCCGCAAAGCCGTATATATCCTCATCTTTGCAAAACATCTCTACAACGTGTCCCGCACTTTCGGAAGCATATGACCTGCAAAAATAATATTTGCAAGGACAGGGATTTTTCGCTGTTATTTTTCCTTTATCGCAAAGCATTGTTTTTTAGAGGTGATAATAATTTTGTAAGTTCTTTAGAAATATTTTTACATTTATCATAAAATTCTTTAGAAATAAGACCTAATTTATAAAAATTATTAATAGTTTTTCTTGTTTCTTTTGAATCTGGATACTGTGTAACAAGACCGCCTAAATAATAACCGATACCTAAATTCCAAGCATTTATCTTATCTTCATTACTCAATTTCTTTCTCATATATTGTATTTACGCCAAAAAGTTAATGTTATTATTAATTATATAAGTTAATTTTGATTTGTCAAGTTATTTTTTCTAATAACTCTTTGTATTCCAAGATAAAAAATAATTAGTGTTCTTAGTGAATATTAAAAAATAATATCTTCCGAACCACCTTTTATCTTGTACAATGTGAATTTTTCGTAAATAGAACCCCTTACTCTTTAATTTTTCAAATCGGTTAGGCACACAACTATTGAAAAAATTAAGATTGCCTAAAAATGCTATCCCTTTATCAGATATTTCAGATGCCTTTTCAAGAAACTTCCATCCTAAATGAAAAGGCGGATTACCAATAATCCAATCATATCTTGTATTTATTGTTAAAAAATCTTTGCCGTCCTCGATTTCACATTCTTCTTTTAAGCAATAGTCAGGAATATTATTATACCAAACCTTGTTTTTACCACTGCCAGCGTCTAATACGCTTTCATATTTATTAAATGGTATTAATTCTATTAAATCTTTTACCATTTCAGGTTTAGTGTAGTGAAATGTTATATCTTTGACTTTCATTTTATTTTAACTCCTTTTACAGTAAAAAGTTATCTAATAAATTATTATGATAATATGGATTTTGCACTGTATAACTATTTTGATTTTTGCAAGCCTGCAAATATTCTCTGCCTAAAGCGGTTGCCACATAAAAAAATGCTTTCATTTCAGGCGTTAGCTTGTCAAAGTTTTCTTGAAATTCTCGTTTCTTCCTTTCTTCAATTTCCTGTAAAAATAGACGTTCTTTTATGCGTTCATTATCTCTTTTTCTTTTATCCTCAATTTTCTGTCTTATCCTCTCTTTTAATTCTCCCGTGTTTACATATATTTCTTTTCTGTCTGTAATTTTTATCTCCCACCAGTCGCCCATTTCGATTATAATTTTTTCTATATTATTAGGAATAAAAGAATAAAATTTAATATATTCATTGTAAAAATATTCGATTCCTTCTTTGTCTTTTTTTGAAAGTATATTATTTCCATGAACACAGTTTCGATTAATATTTTCCTTAATATATTGAACTTGTTTTCTGGTTAGTGGCATATAATTATAATTCTCCTTTTAATCTTTTCTCTGCAATTTTACAATATTCTTGCGATATATCAATGCCTAAATATCTTCTATTCAGTTTTTTAGCCACAATTGTAGTTGTTCCTGCGCCATTGAATGGATCTAATATAATGTCGTTTTTAAAGCTAAATAGTTTTAACACCCTTTCCGCTAACTTTTCTGGAAACATAGCTGGATGCCCAAATTTATTCATATCCCTTTCAGGCGCTATATTCCATTTAGCATTGACCCATTCTTTAAATTCAGAGTCTGTAATATCAATATTAGTCTTATCACCTATTTTTTTCAAATCACCTTTTAAAAATATTTCTAAAAATTCCCATGTATATTTCAAATAAGGACTGCTTGGACTTTTCCAACTACCCCACGCCGTATATTTGCAATTATAATTGTTTTTTTCCCATAAAATCTCACCTTTCCAAATTAATTTTTTATCTATAAAATATTTACTAATAATATGATGTGAAGGAATGTAATCTGAAAAAAGTGGTTGGATATTCACAATAATTCTGCCACTCCATTTTAATACTCTTATGCACTCATTAAATATTTCAAAAAGTTTTTTAAAATAATCATCCCAATAATGTTCATCCTGACTATTTTTATAATCCAAACCAAAATTATAAGGCGGAGATGTAAAAATTAAATCTATCGTATTATCAGGTATATCCTTCAATATATTTAGACAGTCGCCTTGCATTATTTTATTTTCATATTTATTTGGTATTTCATTATTTTTTTTTATAAAGTCATTATCTATTGCATAATAATATTGCACTCGTTTTTTAGTTTTATTTTTTCTTTCTTTCACTTTTCTCTCTTTATTATAATCAACGAAATTTCTTTTACCATTTTTTAAGCCATAACTTTTTATAGATTTTATTTTTTTAATAATATTCTGCATTATTTTAATATCAATACTGTTTGTTTTTTTATTTATTTTATCGAAAAATATCTTAAATTGGTCTATATCTATTTCTTTAATATAAAGTACTAACTTACCTTTTTTAATAATTAAATATACGTCGTTTTTACTAAAATTATTATTAAACGCATCGATAATTTTTTCTACTTCACCTATTGTTTTTACTTCTAATATTTCTATTATATACCTCAGCGTTTTTTAAAGTTTCGTCCGTTTTTAAATTTTCTATCAAATCAAACCTGAAAGCGGAAGAAATCCTTTCAATGTCTGCCGCTGTTAAATAAACTGTCCCCTGATTATCTTTAACG
>JAKAQK010000208.1 GCA_021822625.1 bacterium
TAAGCCTGCTTAACTCTTCTGCGCCGCCGGATGCGCAATGTTCTTTGGATTCAAGATAATATTTTTTTACTAGTTCGTCCATTAAATCAAGTTCGCCTCCTCCGAATACCTTTGAGTGAGAGGAAATAATTTGCTCTACTAAACTTGTTCCCGATCTCGGCATTCCGACTATCATTATAGGCATTATATTTTCAGGCGCTATATTTAAAACCTTTATATTTGTATTTTTTGAACCTGAGGCAAACAAAAACTTAATATCTTCAAAAAGTGAGATATCTTGCGCAATGTTATAGTTAAGCTTCATTTTCATAAGCATATTGCCTTCGGAATAAAGGTCGAAAGCGGCGTCAATTTTGTTTAAGTCTTCATTAATTTTGGCAAGAGCAAAACATATATATGTTTTATCGGAAATATTTTTTATTCTGTCGGAAAAATTATTTTCCTTTTTATATTTATTATCGTTTTGATTATTATATCTACCTCTACGGTCATCTTGATACTTATTATCATTATATTTGAAATTTTCATAAAGGTTTTGAAGCGTTTTAATCTGCGGATCGCTTTTATCAAAAGTCTTTATCTGTGCTAAATTTTTATGGCATACCGCAAAATTTGGTTTAATAGATAATGCTTTTAAATAAAACTCTTTAGCTTCTTTGATTCTTCCAGTATCGTTTTAAAAAGATTTCCGATATTGTTATAGGCTTCTGCATAGTTAGGATTTAATTCTATAGCGCGCCTGAAATATTTTTCGGCTTCCGATTCGAATTCCGCTACGGCTACCGACGCATCGGCTGACTTATCAAACGCCGTCTCGGCCGCTTTCGCCGATACAGGCAGCTGATTTTTATTTCTCAAAATATTTCCTAAATTATTATAGGCTTCTGCAAAGTTTGGATTTAATTCTATGGCTTTCCTATAAAACATTTCAGCGTCGTCTAATCTTTGGGAGTCGGCGCATAAGAGCCCTAAATTATTATAAACTTTATAATTTTTAGGATTAATCTTTAACGACAACTTATAATATATTTCCGCTTCTTTATTTCTCTCGGTGTCCTTTAAAAGATTGCCGATATTGTTATAGGCTTCGGCATAGTTAGGATTTAATTCTATAGCGCTCCTGAAATATTTTTCGGCTTCGACATAACCGCCTTTATCCTGTAAAATTATTGCGAGATTATTATAGCTTTCGACGAAATCGGGCTTTATTTCAATTGCGCGCCTGTTATCCTTTGGAGATCTCATAATCTCACCCCCCCCAATTTTTATATATTATCCATATGCTATCAAAATTTTATTTTATTATTTTATCATGAAAAATCTTGATATAGTTCTCTATTATATTTAAAAACTAAACTGTTTTCTTTGTCAATACATTTTTTATGTTACATATGTGGATTAGTTAAAAGTATGTTAAAGATATCGGGCTATTTTTTTCTAAAACATGCTTTATCAGCCATTAAAATTTTAACAGATTTTCTTATTTAGGGAAGTAAGATTTTAAAGTTATTATCTTGATTTATTGGTTCACTGTATCCATATTATTTAGAGTAAATTTTGATTAAATTCATTTTTTACCAAATCAAGAACGTCTTTCAACGCGTTAAAACCTATTTTATTATAATCTATCAATATATTAATTTTTTTAACATTATTTAAAATTTGATTATTTTTATTAATGATTATGCAAATAGGATCAGTATCTAAAAAATAAAACTTAGAATTTATATTAAGCCAAGCATTTGATAAAATATTAGTTAAAAGCAAAATATTACCCCCTTTATCTATCATCTCTATTTTTTTGATTTCGATAATTGCAGACTGATTGATTGGGTCGAATCTTAAATTCTTTATATTCCTATAATTGTCTAAATTAAACTCAAATAAACGCAGACCTTCATTAATATCGTCAATATCTATTTTAATGGATTCTTCTTCATTAAATCCATTTCCCGTATCGATAAAAAACTGTGCAAAATATTTTTTTTTATATGCAGGAAATATTTTATTAACATATTCTTCAAGATTATTCATCTGGAGGTAAAAATCATCATAAATATCAGCTTCTACTATATTGTCAGCATTTTTCTTTCCTTTTAAAATTTTATAAAGTGCACTTAAAATTAAATTTACAGCGGACAGAAAATCGTTATTATTTAAAATTTCATTATCAATGCCAAAATAAATCTGATGCAGAAAATCCAAACACCCACCAAATCTAGCTTTAAAAGAATTAGTAATTTGAGAATCGTGAAACCTAAAAAAACTAAGGGGCTCATGCAAAAAACCAAGTTTTCCGCCACTCAATATCGAAAACCACGAAGCCATGTCAATGTTATTAATATATTGTCTGCCTAAAAAAATACCGAAAGGCTCTTTTAAATATTTCTTATTAAATAAAACTGTCGTGGGTTCTCCTATATAATTTATAACATTTACAAGACACAGTTTAATAATATCTTTACCTGCAAAAACAGCATCGCTATTAATAAAAGAATCAAGACCTTCCATATTTCCTAAAAGTTCACCATCAGAATTAATTGATTGGCGAGAGGAAGTAACCATTGCAATAGAAAGGTCGGATAAAAAAAAATTCATCATTTTTTCTATTTTTTGCGGATGGAATAAATCGTCATCAAACAAAAAATTAACATAATCTCCTTTAGATAAGTCAAAGCATTTTCTTACATTTAATTCTTGTCCAAGAGCATGTTTATTGCGCTCGTAATAAATATTTTTAAACCTTTTTTTGTATGCATTTACTATCTTTTCAGTTTCGTCATTAGTACTATCATCTGTTATGATTATTTCTATGTTCTTGTATGTCTGGCACAGGGCGCTTTCTATTGCCTTTATGAAAAACCCGGTGCGATTATATGTCGTAATGAGTATGCTAACTAAAGGTTTTTCGTTTTCCATTTGACACTCTTATCATATATTTTTACATTAAATAACTGATTGACTTTTATAGTATATATATTAGCATTGAAATTTCCATACAATGCTTACAAGATAAAAACCGTATAGTTTTTTTCTGTTGATTTT
>JAKAQK010000209.1 GCA_021822625.1 bacterium
CTTTCCATTACAATATACCGTATAACGGATAGCTTTTATCCAATATTAATACTAGATAAAAATTTAAGTTCATTGATTTTATTTTATGAGTATCTAAACTGTTCCCTTTGTCAAGACATTTTTTTAATACCACATAGGTGGATTAGTTATATTGTTTATTAAGTATTTTATAATAACATAATAATATTTATATCTGGTCTTGGGGGGTCAGGGGGGATGTGCCCCCCGCATTTAACCCCTTTTATTCATGCCGCCTTTTCAAAATATTCGTTATAGACCTTTAGCGGCGGTTTATAGCCCAAAGACGAATGCAGCCTGTGGTTGTTATATTTATGGATATATTTTTCTATCCCTGCTCTTGCGTCTTTTAGCGTCTCATAACTCGAAGGATAGATGTTATCGTATTTAATAGTGCGCCAGAATCTTTCGATAAATATATTATCGATAGCACGGCCGGCTTATTAATTTTTATGGATTAGAATCTTAGGACTTATTCGGCATATTTTATTATTTTAAAAATATTTAAAAAAATGTTATAATCTGTTAAAATATTTAAAAATTAACAATTAATGAAGCTCGCGAATACGGAAAACAAGCGCAAATTGATATATCGTAGTCGGTAAAGTGAATGTTAAAGGTAAATCCGTTAATTTATACATTTTAAAAGGGATACAGCTTGAAGCGATAGTAAGAAAATAAGATAAGATTTTTTTACTTTTTACAATGAATAAAATAAAAAAGGGTGAGTTTATGATTAATAAATCGATAAATATAGTCAGGAAAAGAAGATCCCTGTTTATTTTAATTTTTGTAGTTACATTAATATTATCGACAAGCATTGTTCTATCCGGTTGCGGCAGCGGAGGTGGTGGTGGAAACAATTCTAATGCAAATGTATCGATTGCGCCACTGCCTCCTATAATAAAGCCGATTAGTAATACGATGAATGTATATCTTGAACAAGAAAACGGACAATCACCTACTAATATTATACTTAACGAACCATATGTAAATGTTTATATTAACGGCAGTTCGACGCCTATTCATCTACTTTTAGATACCGGAGCCACGGGTATCCTTATAAACCAGTCGGCATTAACATCGGCTGGAATCAATATAACACCTACTACATTTACATTTTCAGGTCAATTTGGTGATTCAGCAACATTCAGCGGAGATGTTGCATATGCAAACATTTCTACAAGCGGCGGATTAACGGCACAAAATATGCCGATAGCCGTTGCTACTAATGATGAAGATTTTCCATCTACCGGATTTTTACAAGGCGATTTTGGAATGGGTTTGTCTCCATATTACTCTTTTGGTGGAGCAGTTAATACACAAGGAGAACTTTTTACTCCTTCCTTTGCGACAGCCATTTCAAATAGTAGTTATAACAACGGTTTTATTCTTGATTTTAATAATCTACTATTTACTAATGGATACGACATTATAGCTAATCCGCAAACAACTCCAGTTGGAACTATAATTTATGGCTTAAACACAACAGTAAACAATATAATTCCTTCAGGAAGTATTTTTTATGCAAATAATCCTTTAAATATAACGCAATCATTTCCTCTTATTTCTGCAGAGTTTGGTGGTTATATTGAAGATTCTCAGGGACAAATGTTTTATATAACATTTGATACGGGCACTTCATTTATTCATTTAGGTTCTGACGCTTTAAATTACGGCATTGCCAGCGGGGCTACAATAAATGACGTAGACTTTACAAATTCAGCATGTTACGATTTTGTTTTTGGCGGACTTAATTTATATTACGGTTTATATACAGCTACTGAATGGACATACAATTCTTTTATGACTGAACCGGTTGGGCTTTATGACGATTTCTGCGGATATTCAGCGCTAGCATCAGCTTCGACGTCGTCTGCCGTAGCATTAGACAATACCGTTTTTTATGATTATACAAATATAACAGAAAAATCGCCCGGCCAAGAAATTTTTGGATTGCCGTTTATGTTTAACCAGCCTATGTATTGGCAGGCACAAACATCAAATTCGACATGGGGAGTCGGCATAGAATCTTAAAATACACCTTAAAAAATTTTATAGAAAAAAGGAGGTATAAAAAATGAAAGAAAATAATTTAATTATTATAAAAATAATTTTTATATTGTTTGCAATAGTCTTGGTGCCGCTAAAAGCCTATGCTTTTATAGGTCAATCTCTCAATTCAATGGTGAGCGAATATGGTCAACCAAAGTCTATACCTTTATATACTGCTATAACTCACAAGACTTTGAAGAAATACCAATCGGAAGGCATTAGCGTTTCTAGCTACATTTTTACAATTAACGGACATAAAATTATTGCACTGTTTAACTCAAATAACATATGCTATGAGATGAAAAGCAGAAATAACAGAACTTTGCCTAAACTTTCTGATTTTATTGGCAACTTAGCAAATACCAAACCTATAGTTTTAAAGAAAAAATGGCTGAGGTCAATTACTCTGCAATATGGGACAGGTAATAATCGTATTTTATATTCATCCTATGGTTTTCCAGGAGATATATCTGCTTACACATACTCTCCTTCATTAAAGCCGTAAATTTCAAAAAATAATACTTATCTAAATTTTATACAAAATAGAATAATGTATAACAAATACCGCTTAAATAAATAAAATGGTAAAGAAAAAATACAAAAATTTATTTCATTTTATACAATTTTTATAAATTTTGTATAATTATTATGTGCTATATATAATATAGACAAATAAATTTTTAAAGGTAATTATTATTAGTTATGGAAAAAATAAAGGCGACTTTCATCAATGATTAAAAATACTGGGCAACATACATAGACGATATTAAAGGCATAATGTCTCAAAAAAACTATCGAGTAAGCCAAAACAAATCTTATTGACGCAATTGACGAGCTACAAAAAAGCGAATACGTTTCTTTTTCTGGATTACAGGATTTATGTGGCCAGGGTTCTAAAGCGGAAGCCAAACATCTTGGGTCTTGGATTAAATTTTTGATAATATTACTCAATCGGGAGC